>NZ_JBQCLK010000013.1:0-134123 GCF_051966115.1 Paenibacillus sp. SAFN-117 | reverse complement strand
TCCCTGATAGCTCAGTTGGTAGAGCACTCGGCTGTTAACCGAGTTGTCACAGGTTCGAGTCCTGTTCGGGGAGCCATCTGGAGAGGTGTCCGAGTTGGCCGAAGGAGCACGATTGGAAATCGTGTAGGCGTCACAAGCGTCTCGAGGGTTCGAATCCCTCTCTCTCCGCCATAATACATATGGCCCGTTGGTCAAGCGGTTAAGACACCGCCCTTTCACGGCGGTAACACGGGTTCGAATCCCGTACGGGTCATGTACGTTTGGACGCTTAGCTCAGCTGGGAGAGCATCTGCCTTACAAGCAGAGGGTCGGCGGTTCGATCCCGTCAGCGTCCACCATTATTGCCGCGGGGTGGAGCAGCCCGGTAGCTCGTCGGGCTCATAACCCGAAGGTCGCAGGTTCAAATCCTGCCCCCGCAATATTGTCCCCTGAAGACTAATTGTCTTCCGGGGATCCCCTTAAGGGGAATTTTTATATGGAGCTGTGGTGTAGAGGCCTAACATGCCTGCCTGTCACGCAGGAGACCGCGGGTTCGAATCCCGTCAGCTCCGCCATCTTTTGACAAATGAATAAGGCTCGGTAGCTCAGTCGGTAGAGCAGAGGACTGAAAATCCTCGTGTCGGCGGTTCGATTCCGTCCCGAGCCACCATTAGAATGACTGATATGCCGCTGTAGCTCAATTGGTAGAGCAACTGACTTGTAATCAGTAGGTTGGGGGTTCAAGTCCTCTCGGCGGCACCAGTGATCTCTTATGGAGGATTAGCGAAGTGGCCAAACGCAGCAGACTGTAAATCTGTTCTCTTACGAGTTCGGTGGTTCGAATCCATCATCCTCCACCATAGGGGCATAGTTTAAAGGTAGAACAAAGGTCTCCAAAACCTTTGGTGTGGGTTCGATTCCTGCTGCCCCTGCCAGCAAACCTATACGTGGCGGTCGTGGCGAAGTGGTTAACGCACCGGATTGTGGCTCCGGGATTCGAGGGTTCGATTCCCTTCGATCGCCCCATAATATACCCTTAAATATGACATTGGGGATTAGCCAAGCGGTAAGGCAACGGACTTTGACTCCGTCATGCCCAGGTTCGAATCCTGGATCCCCAGTTTATGCGGAAGTGGCTCAGCGGTAGAGCATCGCCTTGCCAAGGCGAGGGTCGCGGGTTCGATCCCCGTCTTCCGCTCCATTAAGGCGCCATAGCCAAGTGGTAAGGCAGAGCTCTGCAAAAGCTTTACCCCCAGTTCGAATCTGGGTGGCGCCTCCAACTTGCCGGAGTGGCGGAATCGGCAGACGCACAGGACTTAAAATCCTGCGGTAGGTGACTACCGTACCAGTTCAAGTCTGGTCTTCGGCACTTATCAGGTTAAGCATGGAAGGTCTGACTTGCAGCAATTGAAACACATCTTGTGCCCTTAGCTCAGCTGGATAGAGCGTTTGACTACGAATCAAAAGGTCAGGAGTTCGAATCTCTTAGGGCACGCCATAATTACTTTATGCCGGTGTGGCGGAATGGCAGACGCGTTCGACTCAAAATCGAATGGGGAGACCCGTGGAGGTTCGAGTCCTCTCACCGGTATCACTTCAATAAGAGTAGGTTCATTAGATTAAGTCTAATGAACCTTTTTTTAGTGCGTACGCATTACGATTAATAAAGTGGTGAAAGTCCGCTGGGGAGATTGGTTGTAGCCAACCGCTTGCCAAGAGCAGTGATGTCATTCATTGTATTGGCTGAACCACCGATTCCATCATCGCTCCCCCGAATACGGTCAACACGGACGAGTGCCATTCCCAGCCACATCATTTTCCGTGTCAGCATTTTCATGATCCTCTACTCCACGTTTCTTTATAATATTGTTGATTTTCAACCGCAATGTTCATTTATGAAAGGTCCACCATGTAATGTGGCTGTGCCGCAGGGTCTCTTAATTGCAATGAAGAAAAATAGCGTTGCTGCAGCAACGCTTTTGTATCCGTTTGATTACAAATTCATCACTTAAGTACATTCGTGAAGCGAAAGACTATTTTGAACCACACGGAATTTTGAATTTTCATCATTTGCTTACGAGATGTTTGGAGGAAGTATAGTTAAGGTATCAAGAACAACATTTTATTGACATATCGTGAAATGTAGATATAATAATAGACATGGATCCAATTGAAGTGTTCAAGGCGTTGTCTAACGAGTCGAGACTACAGATTTTACAGTGGCTTAAGGAGCCCGAAAAACATTTTGTGCCCCATGAAGGAGTGGATATGAGGGAAATCGGGGTGTGCGTCAGTCAAGTGACGGATAAGTTGAACATGACACAGTCGACGGCTTCGCAGTATTTGTCCATTCTACAACGGGCCGGACTGATTCGAACCGAGCGGATCGGCAAATATACGTACTACAAACGAAACGAAGAGAAAATAAGCGAATTAGCTGATTTCTTAAATCAGAAACTCTAATCTGAACTTGAATACCTCAAACGTATTCAGTTTTTTTGACCTTACAAATCGACATATTGCGATATGTAAATTCATAAAAGATCCTCATCTATTGAACAACAGAAAAAGGAGAAGTGAACGTATTGTCTAACACGTGGAGAGTCTATTTATTGGCATTGGTTACTTTTTTGGTGGGTACATCCGAGTATGTTATTTCCGGCATCTTGGATAAGATCTCGGATACAATGGGTATTTCCGTTACTTCTGCGGGGCAGTTGGTCACGATCTTTTCCTTTGTGTACGCCATAAGCACCCCGATCCTCATGGCGTTGACTGCTAAGGTGGAAAGACAAAAACTGCTGGTTTGGGCGCTGGGTATCTTCGTAATGGGGAATATTCTGTCTTTCGTTTTGCCAGGCTATTCATCGTTTCTCGCAGCTCGCGTCATCATGGCTGTGGGCGCGGGAATGGTCGTGGTAACCGCTTTGGACGTCGCCGCGAAAATCGCCGCCCCAAGCAAACAAGCCAGCGCGATTGCTACCGTGGTGATGGGCTTTACGGCTTCCTTGATTATCGGCGTGCCTCTTGGACGTATCGTTGCAGCACAATTCGGATGGAAATCCGTTTTTGGTATATTGGCACTGGCCGGTCTTGTGGCAATGTTCGTTCTGTACGCCATCATCCCTCGAGTTCAAGGGGATAAACCGATTCCGTTGTCCAAGCAACTTGCCTTCTTGAAAAACGGAAACGTAGCGCTAGGGCTTGCGATTACCTTTTTCTGGCTCGGAGGATACTCGATCGCCTACACCTACATTTCACCGTATCTACTTGATGTTGCCGGATTGAAAGATGGAATGCTGAGTGGAGTGCTATTGGCGTTCGGCATCGCCAGCCTGGTCGGATCCAAATTCGGCGGTTTCAGCACGGATAAATGGGGGGTATTCCCGACACTGTCAGGGGGAATGCTCTTGCACGTCATAGCGCTGCTTCTCCTCTCTCTAACCGTTACCTATACGCACTCGTGGCTGCCGATTGTCACCCTCCTGATCTTATGGTCGTTTGCGGCTTGGTCTTCCGGTCCAACGCAACAATTCAATCTGGTTCGGATTGAACCGAATTATTCTGGAATCATGCTGAGCCTGAACCAATCCATGATGCAATTGTCCATGGCTGCGGGTGCTGGAATCGGAGGCGTCATGATCGACCGGGTGTCCCTGTCATCAATTACATGGGTCGGGATGGTTGGGGTCGCTATTGCGATCGTGGCGGTGCCGTTCTTGAAGATGCGAATGAATGCCGGCAGTCAAGGTGCCTGAGAGTATCCTGGGATGAAGTCTAAAAAGGCATCCATTAAATGAGTTGAACAACCGGGTACAAGAACTCAATAAATACAACATGATGAGGTTACAGTGGATCGATCGGGCGGAATGGGATTACGATCGAAAACTTAGAGCATCCCTAAAGCTTTCGCAAAATGTTTGGCCCTACGCGACTTTTAAGCTGGCGCTTTCGTTGTGGACTCAAGCCGTGGCACCGCAACTTGCCAAGGAAGACATCAAGATCCGCAGTGTTGACCCGGGAATTAGCAATACTCTAAGAAAAGGAAAAGATTCCGGACTTGCCTTATGGTTTGAACGGTTTATGAAGTTTTTTCCTCTCCGCCTACTCATGGAGCCAACCTATTATGAGGGGCCCTCGGCAAACACAGCAATGAGACCGGCATGTTTCTGTTCAAAGATCGGATTGCGGACTTGAAATTTACAGAGCATGCGCAGCGTGTGCTGGAAAAAAATCCTCGATTATATATAGCTCTAACGGAGAACGATAGCGTAGAAAACATATCATGAGGCCGCCGCAAATAAATTACCGGGTGGCCTCACCCCGCACGGTAACGCTATAATTAGCAGAATCAATGATCCGCGGGCTCCGTGGATTATTGCAATTTGACTTTGTCCTTGGAGGTCGACAGCCATGAACGCTCCTTCCGCAGACCGTATCAAGATCGCGCCAGGTTTCTGGACCAGCCTGAGGGGGATAGGGGTAGAACCCATTGATGTAGCGCGCCAAGCACGTCTACCGCTAACCGTCATCACCGAACCGTTAGTCACGACCGCACAATATTATTCGATCTGGCAAGCTTATTCCGAACTCGTCGGGGACATCGCTACGGGAATCGTCAAGCTTGCGACCGCGTACGAGACAGCTCAGTATCCGCCGGCTGCTTTGGCGACCTTTCACGCTCGTGACTACCGGGACGCGCTGAACCGAATGGCGCGCTATAAGCAAATGTGCCCTCCGGAAAACTTGAGGATTCAGGAGGAAGGCGAGCAATGCTCGATTGAATTGGAGTGGCAGCATGACGAGCAACCCGGACCACCGGTGCTTGTCGTCATTACGCTCGCCTACCTGCTTGAGCTCGGGCGCCGGGGAACAGGCCGTCATCTGAAGGCTCGGTCTGTCGAATTCATACACCCTATGGGCGACGTTCAAGCCCTTGAAGATTATTTCGGCTGCCGCGTACGGACGGGGACGGATCGCAATCGGCTAAAGCTGAATCGCGACGATCTGGACTGCCCCTTCACGTCGTACAACGAAGAACTTCTCGAGATTCTGACTCCCGCCTTGGATCGTATGCTGGAAGAACAACAGAGCCAGCTCACCATAAGCGATAAGGTGATGTGGATCTTGTCTCGATGCCTAACTCGAGGGAGAATCGACATTCAAAACGTAGCTTCCGAGTTGGGGATGAGCGAGCGCACCTTGCAGCGCAGGCTGACGGAAGAAGGCGCAAGCTTTAAGCAGTTGCTGGAGAAAACTAGGCGGGAGATGGCCGTCGCTTACTTGGCAGACCCTGCGCTGGAGATCAAAGAGGTCGCTTTTCTCGTCGGCTACGAGGACCAAAATTCGTTTTATCGCGCGTTTCGCTCATGGACAGGGGAAACTCCCGCCAATTGGCGCGTCGCGCAAGAGAATTGACGTTCTGTGCTAGTTACGGAGTAGGCGAAACGATGTATCATGATCCTATCCTAAACATAAGGAGTGCAGGCAGATGGATATGGGATTGAAGAATAAGACGGCTTTAGTAACGGGATCAACTAGAGGCATAGGAAAAGCGATTGCCCTTGAACTTGCCAGGGAAGGCGTTCATGTACTCATAAATGGTCGGAACAACGATGGCGTAGAGCGCACGGTAGCTGAGTTCCAAGCGGCGTTCCCGGAAACGGAACCTCGAAATGCAACCGCCGATCTCGTCGATTCGCGGCAGAGAGAAGCTTTATTCGCGAAATTTCCCCACGTCGATATCCTCGTCAACAGCATGGGCATCTATGAGATCATCTCCTATGATGACGTAGACGATGCCGTATGGGAGAAGTACTTCCGCACGAACTTTCTCGCCGCCAACGACTTAACCAAGTTTTATTTGCCTTCCATGCTGAGTCGCGAATACGGCCGTATTATCTTCATCGCGAGTGAAGAAGCCGTCATGCCTTCCGGACAGATGCCTCAATACGCTGTGACCAAATCCATGCTGTTGTCATTGTCCAAGAGCTTGTCCAAGTTGACCCGCGGCGCCGAAGTTACAGTGAACACGATCCTGCCGGGACCGACCCTCTCCGAGAACGTGCTGCAGATCATCGAGAGCATTTATTCGAACGAAGAGACGACCTTCGAGGCTAAAGAGAGAGACTTTATGGCGAAGAACCTGCCTCAATCCGAAATCCAACGGTTTATCAGACCTGTGGAGATCGGCCGATTGACTGCTTTCATTTGCAGCCCGATGGCCTCCGCCTTCAAAGGATCCCCGATCCGCATAGATGGGGGAATGGTACCGACAATATTTTAATTTTTTGCTCTAACGGAAAACGTTAGTTTCATTAAAACATCATGTGGTTGCCGCGGAATAGATCGAGCAACCTCGTTAAACAATTGGATAGCATAGCTCAATATATATGACATTAACGTGCTGATTCTAGAGCTTCATTTGCCATGGTTACTATCCCGAAAGGGATTGTCAGTGACAACTTATTGATACAACCCATTTTGCTTTAGTGAGTGAAATGTTCCTGCCATTCATTTAATCCCTCATCCATCCGATAGGCTCTAAATCCTTCAGCCTGCAATTTTTGTGCAGCGATTGCAGAGTAGACACATAATGGATTCTTCGCCAAATTGAAAGCCAGTTTCATCGTATCCTTGGGTCTGATTGCCTTAGCGTTGACGTCCTATACACTCCTCCTGCTCGGCATCTGCGGATTTGACGGCGGAAGTGCTAGTGTGCAGATAGTTGATCTTATGGCTCCGGTTCCATACACCGTTTTTCAAACCTATTTGTGGACGGTCTTCATTGGCGGTCTGGCCTGTCTGCTTGTTGGAGCGGTAACGCTATGGCTCTCTAGCCGGATGAATACTCCTTTTTCAGTCATCATTACTGTGATGATTTTGCTTCTAGGTCCACTGTTTATCCCATCGAGTAAGAGCAGCCGCTCTTTTTAACCATATGATGGATCTGCTGCCGAGTAATATGATGGACAGTTTTCGTAAAGTTACCAATTATGAAGTGTTTCATATCTTTGGGCAATGGATTCCAGAGCATAAGGTTATGGTTGGTGTGTCGGTAATCGTTATTATTATGCTTCTGCCTTTCACTTACCAAGGATTCAAGAAACGTCAGGTGGCCTAGCTTGCACGTTCACCAGGCATAACTTCATCTTTTCTTTCCGTATTGCCATTCGTGCGCAACGGCGAACCTTTCGGGTTTACCTCTCCCCAACTGCCCGGTAAATGCAAAAGCTGACCTGAGATTGACTTATTGCATTTATGGAGCTAAGGGAGATCGAACCCCTGACCTCATCATCGCTGCCAGTCGTTGAGCTCTCCTAATAAGGATAGTTATACTGCTCCAAAACCCGGTCCAGTCAAGTTTCGTTATTGTTCTGTTTTTCGTCTGTTTTGTGATTGTCGATCATGAAACCTAAGATAATCCCTACAATTGCAACAGCCATGACAACAAGAAAAGTCTCGCTAAATGCTTGTGACCATATTTCATTTGGGGCCTGGACTCCGGATTCGGGATGGTCTTTTAGCCTTTCTGTCAAAATTGTTGCCAAGCCCGCTATTCCAAACGAAGCCATAACTTGCTGTGATGCCCCAGATAACGAACTTACCCGGCCGATCAAATGCTGCGGTGCTGCTTGCATGATATGCGCATTGAGCGACATCCCCTGGAGGGCAATTCCTGCGCCTAGTAATACTAATGGTAAAATAAGCATTCCCACACCATCCTTTGCTGATATAAGGGAAAGGAGGAACGCACTAATCCCAATGAAAGCCATTCCAGTAACCACTAAAGGTTTTATACCAAACCCGTCAAACAAACGTCCGCCAATCGGCATGAACACGGCAGAGGCAATGGCTTGTGGAAGCATAAGCATTCCTGCTTCAAATGCATTATGGCCTTTAACTTCCTGCAAGAAAACAGGATTAATAAAAAGTGTACCGTAATAGGCTATTCCAGATATCCATACGACAATGATAGAGCGTGTGAATACCCTAGAGCGAAAAACGCGAAGCTCAATCAAAGGGTGTTGTTGACGCAGCTCGGCAATAATAAAGATAAGCAAAGCTAATACTCCCACGGCTAGGCCGATGATTGTATTTGTGGAGTCCCAACCGGAGTCACCTCCTTGAGTGACACCATAGACAAGCGCAGCAAACGCCAGGGGGCCAAACAATATACCAAGAATATCAAGCGGAGCGGTTGCCTG
This sequence comes from Paenibacillus sp. SAFN-117, assembly GCF_051966115.1. Classification (NCBI taxonomy): domain Bacteria; kingdom Bacillati; phylum Bacillota; class Bacilli; order Caryophanales; family Paenibacillaceae; genus Paenibacillus; species Paenibacillus sp. SAFN-117. The sequence continues at coordinate 125,937 of NZ_JBQCLK010000013.1, read as the reverse complement.
ACGCTCGAAGCTAGGCAAGCTTTTCAAACAAAGGATGACCCCGATAAGACCTACTGGAATGTTGATAATGAAAATGTAATGCCAGCTTGCGAAATTCACCAACCAACCGGCTACGATCGGCCCCAAAGCCGGAGCAAGTAGAGAGGGGACTCCTATCATTCCCATTACAGCTCCGACTTTGCCCGGAGGACTGAGACGGTAAATCATCGCCATAGAAAGGGGCATAACGAGTCCGCCTCCCAAGCCTTGCATAATTCTAAAAGCAACAAATTGCCCGGCATTGGTTGCAAAAACACATAGTATTGAACTAAATGTAAATAGCCCGATCGAAATTACAAATATACGATTGGCTCCAAATCTATCGGACAACCATCCGGCTATCGGAATAATTGCGGCTTCAGCAAGTATATAGCCGGTAACAGACCATTGTATGACGGATAACGAACTATTGAATTCGTTGCTGAGAATGGGAATGGCTATATTGATAGCGGTACTATCCAGCATAACCATAAACATTCCAATAATAATGGCAATTAAAGGGCCCCTAATCGTTTTTAGCGATTGGGTTTTTTCGGCTTTCATTGCAACTTTTGCTTGTATGGACACTAAATTTCCTCCTTTTTTCGAGATAAGATTAAGCATTATAGCAACACCTGACGCTTTCCATTGAGATTATAAATGAAGTAGAGTAACATCAAAAGTAGGATAAATTTTTATATATTATTTCATTTGACAAACTTACTAACTTTATGTAAGTAAAGGGTAATATGTCAAGGGGTTAGGGGGAAATAAATTGCATTTAAATACGGAAGAGAAACAATGCTGGTACGTTGTCGGTGAAGTTCTAAAAATTATTACAGGAAAATGGGCGTTCTTAGTCATTGCAGAACTGTATAAAGAGTCCAAACGTTTTAATCAATTACGAAGAAATTTGGATAATGTCAGCACCAAATCTTTAACGGATATTCTAAGGCATTTGGAACAACATGAGGTTGTTGAACGAAGAGTGTTTCCAACAGTACCAGTAACAGTAGAATATTCCTTAACGGATAAAGGCAGGGACTTTCAATGCGTACTTCAAGAGATGAGAAAATGGGGGGTAAGGTGGGGAATACCTGATAATCCGTATCAAAACGTATCAAATGAAGATACAGTTCAATAGGTCCAGAGGACTGAAACAGAGACTATAACGACACACTCATTCAAAGTTGATTTTTATTTACCTAACGGTAGTTAAATTATTGACAAAGCGTTTTGTTTATGTTTCAATCTACCTAACGATAGTTAAAAAAACTGCGGATTGTACTGTAAGGAGTAAAACAATGATGAAAAAGAAAGAACTGACATCCAATCAATTGATCGAGGCAGCATTCGAACTTATTGCACAACACGGGATTGAAAAAACCAGTCTGGCTATGATTTCCACAAAGGTCGGTATCACAAAGCCGTCCATTTACTATCATTTCGCATCAAAAGAAGAATTGATCGATCGAATATTTGAATACAGTCTTGGCGATTATCACTTTGACCATTTCGTCCAAATGGATGAGTACAATGAACAAAATTTTGCTGAAAAGCTATATCAAGCAGGTCTAAAAATGTTTCCGGAAAAAGATGAAGTCTATCTAAGAGTTTTAAAAGAATTTATGAGTTATGCCGTGCGCAATGAAAAATACTTGAAACGCATTGCGAAATTTGAGCAAGAGTTTATAGAAGGCCTCCAGGAGTTATTGCAAAAGGGAGCTGATTTAGGAGTGGTTAAACCGCAAAATATAGCGGCCAAGGCACATATGCTCGCTATTGTCATCGATGGTATTCAAGATTCTATAGTCATGCAGATACCGTTTAAAACAGACTATAAAGATATCTGGAGGGAAGCAGTGAACAGTGTTCTCACGAAAACCTGAATGAATTTGGAGAGGATGAACAACTATGAGCATGATAAGAAATTCCGAGAGTGATGCCGATACGGCCATTGAGGCAAAAGGGCTTGTTAAAGTGTTCGGGAAACATCGCGCAGTTGATGGCATTGATTTATCGATTCGAAAAGGATCGGTCTATGGTTTCTTAGGACCAAATGGCGCGGGGAAGACAACGACCATTCGGATGCTCGCTACGTTACTCCAGCCGGACGGTGGTTACGCCCGTATTTTCGGTCATGATCTTGCCACGGAAACCGCTGCGGTAAGAAGTCGCATCAGCCTAACCGGGCAATACACATCAATCGATGAAGATTTAACCGGTTATGAAAATCTCGTCATGATCGCCAGACTAATGGGATACTCTCGAAAGCAGGCAAAAGTACGAGCGGACGAATTACTTAGCGCCTTCAACCTCGAAGATGCAGCAAAAAGGCAAGTGAAAAGTTATTCCGGAGGCATGCGCCGGCGCATAGATATCGCCGCAAGCATCGTTGTAACGCCGGATCTTCTTTTTCTTGATGAACCGACAACCGGATTAGATCCGCGCAGCCGCAATCAGGTGTGGGATACTGTGCGTGCCTTAGTTAGCGCAGGTACGACAGTATTGCTTACGACGCAATATTTGGATGAAGCGGATCAGCTTGCAGATCGGATTGCAGTCATCAATCAAGGAAAGATCATCGCAGAAGGAACGAGCAGTGAATTAAAAGCGTCAGTCGGTACGGGGACATTGAACGTTTCCCTTCTCGACCCTGAGGATCGGGAAAGAGCTGTTGAAGTTCTAACTAACATTCTGAAAGTTCCCATTAAATCTTCCTCTGATCCTGCCTCTCTTATCGCTCATGTCGATGCCCCATCTCTTGTAGCCGAAGCCCTCTTAGAATTTGGAAAGGAAGATATTGGAATAAGGGCCTTTTCACTCGGTCAGCCTAGTCTTGATGAAGTATTTTTGACGTTGACAAGTCAGGCGGTTGTTAAAGAACAAGTTGGCGAGGAGGCAGGTTAATGACCGGCACAGCAGAACTGAAGAAACAGAGTGGAACGAGTGAGCAATTACGAAATGCAATCGCTTCAAGTAAGCGCCCAAGTCCGCCAAACGTTTTTTCTTCAACATTCACCTTTGCATCGCGAGCCCTGCTTCGGATTAAACACATCCCTGAGCAACTGTTCGATGTGACCGTTTTCCCTATTATTTTCTTACTTATGTTTACGTATTTATTTGGCGGAGCGATTGCTGGATCAACGAATGGCTATTTGCAATTCCTTCTTCCTGGAATCCTCGTCATGACCGTCTCACAAATTACAATATACACGGGAGTAGATCTGAACAATGACATCAGAAAAGGTATATTTGATCGCTTCCGCACCTTACCCATTCGGCTGCCATCTGCACTTGTTGGTGCATTGCTCGTGGATACTGTTCGATATACAATGGCCTCTGCAATTATGATTGCCCTCGGCCTTTTGCTCGGATTTCGGCCGGACGGCGGATTTATCGGTGTTTTGGCGGCAGTAGCCTTGATTTTACTATTCTCCTTTAGTTTTTCTTGGATTTGGACAACGCTCGGATTGATTATGCGTACAGAGAAATCGCTTATGATGGCGAGCACGATGATCCTGTTTCCCCTCCAGTTCGTCAGCAATGTTTTTGTTGATCCGCAGACGCTGCCATCGTGGCTTCGGGGGTTTGTTGACATCAACCCAATTTCGCTTCTGGTGACAGCAGTACGCGGTTTGATGCATGGCACGGTAACATTTGAACAGATTGGCTTGGTGTTCTTGGCTTCCATAGTTATTACTGCTGTTTTCGCGCCGATAACCATGTATCTGTATCGCAACAAGCAATAACTGTGTTCTCAAGCAAATGGACAAATATGACCGGAGCAGATAGCAATATTCAAACGGAGAATGAAAGAAAGCTGAATAACGTAACGAGATGGCTTGGAATTAAAGGAGGCAGTCCCACATGCACTTGTGGTATATTAAAGAGCTCAGCAATTTCATTTCGTATCTGAAAGAAAGAGGGTGGAGTATTTGACATCGAATCATGATCATTCAAATATGGCATCTACCAGTGAGGAAAGGCTTCAGAAAGCAACGGTTGGTGAACTGAAGCCTCACAACACATCCATTCCTCTCCGGGATTATGATCCGCACTGGCCTAAACTTTTCGAGCAAGAGGCCGAACGAATTCGTTCAATACTTGGCAGCAAGGTTCTGCAATTGGAGCATGTTGGATCTACTTCGGTGCCGGGATTATGTGCCAAGCCAATCATCGATATGCTGCTGGTAGTAGAGAATTCTGCTGACGAAACGGCCTACGTTTCCGACTTGGAGGAAGAGGGGTACACGTTACACATACGGGAACCTGATTGGTTTGAACACCGTCTATTCAAAGGTCCCAATACGGATATTAATCTTCACGTATTTAGCCAGGGGGCGTCCGAAATCGACCGAATGCTGCTTTTCCGTAATTGGCTCAGAGCGAACGACTCCGACCGGGATGTGTATGCACAAGTGAAGCGAAGCTTAGCACGACATCAATGGCGTCACGTACAAGATTATGCAGATGCAAAAGATTCAATTGTAAAGGAAATTATGGAGAGAGCGAATGCGGTTAAGCGAACCTATTAAGGTGTGATGGGCTCGTAGATGCAGGTTCCGCTTTTCCCTGTGATGGGGAGGAAAATCTTCGATTGCACGAATTTCTGAGCATAGGCGCGAACGATGCCTCGATCATTATCCAGCAGCCCTGCGCAAGCCAAATAACCCCGCAGTCTTTGCTTGAAGATTGCGGGGTTGTTCCTGATTCGGGAAATGATCAGGAAAGCAGCGTCCTCAAATTGTCGCTCGGTACCCTTGTCACTGCAGTTGCAGAACAAGGACGCGTTCTCACTCCGGGCGATATTGCGCGGATAGACGGATTGCTTCGGTGGCGATATCTCCAGAAGCATGCAGGATGGCGTAGCCAAAGCCAGGGAGCGCGACCTGCATCGTTCCCTCGTCTGTCCGGACATCGGCGTCGCTGCCGGCATCCTGCCACAGCCCGTTCAGCCCTCCGCTCTGCACGGTGACCGAGCATGCGGTCTCGTCATTGTTCAGCAGCAGCAGAAAGCGGTCCCGCTCGTCATGCCGTTCGTAGGCGAGCAGCTGCGGGTGCCCGGAGGCTACCAGGAAGCGCAGGCCGCTGCCGCGCAAGGCAGGGTGCGCTTTGCGCAGGGTGATCAGGCGGCGGAAGAAGCCCAGCAGCTCACGATCCTGCTTCGTGGGGTCCCACTCCATGCATTTGCGGTTGTAGGGGTCATGCTCGCCGTCAAGCCCGATCTCATCCCCGTAGTAGATGCAGGGCACTCCCTGAAAGGTTAACTGGAAGAGCACGGCCAGCTTCATCAGCCGCTTATTGCCGTCGCACAGCGTCAGCAGCCTGACAGTATCGTGGCTGCCCAGCAGGTTGAACGCGGCCTCGGTGACCTGTTGCGGGAAGCCAGCCAGCAGAGAGTTGATGCTCTGGGCAAACTGGCTGGCGTCGGTGCGTCTTCTGGCGAAGAAATCAAGCACGATGTTGGTGAACGGGTAATTCATCACGGCATCGAACTGGTCGCCCTGCAGCCACGGCATCGCATCATGCATAATTTCTCCGAGCAGGTAGGCGTCCGGGTTCACCTTCTTGATCTCGCGGCGGAACTCGCGCCAGAACTGGTGGTCCACCTCGTTGGCCACGTCCAGCCGCCAGCCGTCCAGCCCCAGTTCGCCAATCCAGTACCGGCCTACCTCCAGCAGATAGGCCTTGACCTCCTCATTGCCCGTATTCAGCTTCGGCATGATCGGCTCGAAGCCGAAGGTGGCATAGTTCGGGATGCCGTTCTCCACCTTGAGCGGCCACTCCTTGATATGAAACCAGTCGGCATAGCGGGATGAGGGACCGTTCTGCTGTACATCGATGAAGGGCGGAAACGTATGCCCGCAGTGGTTGAATACACCGTCCAGCAGTACCCGAATGCCCCGGGCGTGACAGGCGTCGACCAGCTCCTTCAGCTTCTCGTTCGTGCCGAAATGCGGATCCACGAGCATATAATCACGCGTGTCGTATTTGTGATTGGTCGTCGCGGCGAACAAAGGAGTGAAATAGATCGCATTGATTCCCAATTCGACGAGATGGTCCATATGGTCGAGCACCCCTTGCAGATCGCCGCCAAAAAAATTGGTCGGACTCGGTACGCCGCCCCATTCCAGCACCCCCTCCGGGTCGATGGACGGGTCGCCCTTGGCGAAGCGCTCGGGGAAGATCTGGTAAAAGACCGCTTCCTTGACCCATTCCGGCGGGGAGTGAACATCCTCGGGGTTCAGGTAGGGGAAATCGAACAGCCCCTCATATCGAATCGTCGGTGGTTTATCGAAGAAGCCCTTCTCCAGAAAATAGACGGTCTCGCCTGCTTCCTCGTGGAGGGCAAAATAATAGACGACCCGCCGAAACCGCGGCGAAATGGCGGCTTGCCAGTAATCGAACAGGCCGTCCGCAGCAAACCGTTCCATGGCGACAGACTCATTGTATTTATCCCAGCTGTATTTATCGCCGCATACCAGCTGCACCTGCGCCACATTGCCGCGCTTCGTGCGCAGACGGATGTGTATCGTCGATTCGTTATAGGCATAGGACCAGTTCAGCCCGATGCGATGGTATACCGCTTCCAGCATAATCATCAATAATGGCCTCCTTAAGGCATGATAACGCAAAAAGGGTCCAACCTCTGAATGGACCGAGGTTGAACCCGTAAGTTTCATTGCCTTTAAATTTTCTTCATCTTATCACACGGTTTCCATGTTGGCAACCCTCCATTTTCATATAGTCCATGTCAGGTTTATCATCGCTAGTGCAGATATGTAAAATAGAGGAAAATCGAGATAATGGAAGATAATACAGAAAAAATAAGCGAAATTCATAGATAGAGCGGTTTGCAAACGTTTTTTTGATTGCTGTATGATGGGGGGCAAGTAAACAGTTATCCATCGCCTATGATAATTTAAAGGCAATGTATCCGAAAGGGTACAACCTCGGCTTATTGCTGCGGGTTGTACCCTTTTTCGCATTCGTACCAGCTACTGTTCAGGATAACGTTTGCGAAAGAAGCGGCGCATCCTGCCCGTTCAGGAGTCACGTGCGCATAAACACCACATGTAACACCAAATGTAAAAGAATGGGGGTTGTACGATGATTAAAGCACCAAAAGAAAGATGGACATTCATGCTGATCTGTCTGGCTCTGCTGCTGGTGATGACAGCCTGCGGCGGCAATGGAGGGGGCAATCCGCCGGGGAATACGCCTGGGGATACAGGTCCCGGGAACGGGGAAGGCCCTAATGTAGAAGCAGTAGGGGAAGAGGAGATTGCTCCTGAGGAGGGAGCGAAGCTGGTCGTATGGGAAGCAAAGGAGCAGTTGGAGTATATGCAGCAGCTTGCGCAGGCTTTTGAAGCTGAATATGGCATCCCGGTTACGGTCGAGGAACTGGCCGGCGGGCAGCAGGGCGGACGCCTGGCAACCGACGGCCCGTCCAAGCTGGCCGCGGATGTACTGACGCTGCCGCATGATCAGATCGGCCAGGCGGTTAAGGCGGGACTGCTGCTGCCAAACGATCTGTTCGAAGAGGAAACGCGCGCATCCATGGTTGAAGCGGCGCTGGAGGCCTCGTCCTATGAAGGGGTGCTGTACGGCTACCCCAAATCGGTAGAAACCTATGGCTTGTTTTATAATAAGGACCTGATGCCTGAAGCGCCGAAGACATGGGATGATGTGATCGAGTTTGCCAAAACCTATAATGATCCGAAGACGAATAAATACGCGGTCATGTGGGAGTTCGTCGGCTATTACACGTATCCGTTCATCGGCAGCTTCGGCGGATATATCTTTGGCGACAACAATACGAATCCTGAAGATATCGGGCTCAACAAGGAAGGAGCGATCGAAGGCTTCACCTTCTTGCGGAGTCTGCGCGACATTTTGCCAATGAAGGCGGGGGATGTGACCTATGATGTGAAGACCCAGCTGTTCCAGGAAGGCAAGCTGGCTCTGAATATCGATGGCCCATGGTCGGTTGCGGCCTTCAAGGATAAGGTCAACTTTGGCGTCGCACCGCTGCCTGCAACGCCTGACGGCCAGCCTTCGCTCTCCTTCTCCGGGGTGAAGGCGTATTATGTCAATTCGTATAGCCGTTATCCGATCGCTGCGAGGATGTTTGCGCATTTTGCCAGCAGCAAGGAAAATCAGCTGAAAAACTATGAGATGACCGGTGCGATTCCGGCCCATATCGAAGCCGGGGAGGCGCCCGAGCTGCAGAACGATCCAATTATGAGCGGGTTCTTCCAGCAGTTCCAGCAGTCCGTCCCGATGCCGTCGGTAGCCGAGATCAATTCGGTATGGGACCCGCTCAAGGCAGCGTTCATCTCTGTATGGGATGATCCGAACCTTGATGTGAAGCAGACGCTTGATCAGACAGTAAGGACGATTCAGGCGGATATCGATGCGAAATAACATGGAAGGTGGTTAACGGAATGCAGAGCAGAACAAAAGCCGTTATCCTTTCCATCCTCATGATGGGTCTGGGGCAGATCTATAATCGCCAGTATGTCAAAGGACTGCTGCTGCTATGCGGTAATGCGGCCGGGGTATACGGCATAGTGTTTCATCTGAAGGATTACGTATACGGCCTGATTACACTGGGGGTTGAGCCGAGCAGAATGGTCAAGACAGGCAAGCTGACCAAGATGGTGGAGGGCGACCATTCGATCTTCATGATGGTGGACGGCCTGATGGCGGTGCTGGCCCTTCTGCTCTTCGCAGTGGTCTATCTGCTTAATATCAGGGATGCTTACCTGGTCGGGCGCTCGCGCGACCAGGGGGAGCAGCCCCATCATTTCATTGAGTCGCTGCGGGAGCTTAACCGCAAGCACTTTGCCTATCTTGTGCTGGCGCTGCCGGCAGTGTCTGTGCTGTTCCTGACGATTTTGCCGATTATCTTTTCCATCCTGCTGGCTTTTACGAATTATGCCGATCCGATCCTGCCGCCGGCCAATCTGATCGATTGGGTAGGCTTTGACAATTTTGCCAAGATGGTCAATCTGAAGGTATGGAGCACGACCTTCGTCGGTGTGCTGACCTGGACGCTCACCTGGGCCGTAATTGCCACCTTCACCACCTATGTCGGCGGTGTCCTAGTGGCGGTGCTCATTCAACAGCCGGGCATCCGGTTCAAGAAGCTGTGGCGTACAATGCTGGTCATTCCGTTTGCAATCCCGAACATGATTTCGCTGCTTGTGATGCGCAATATGTTCAACAGCCAGTTCGGTCCGGTGAACGGTTATTTGCGGTCGATGGGACTGGAGGGGCTGCCGTGGCTGACGGATCCGTTCTGGGCCAAGGTGACGGTCATTCTGGCCAATATGTGGCTGGGCATTCCGGTCACGATGATTCTGGCGATCGGGGTGCTGACGACGATCCCCAAAGATATGTACGAAGCGGCGGAGGTGGATGGCGCAGGGTCATTCCAGAAGTTCCGCATGATCACGCTGCCGATGGTGCTGTTTGCAACAGCGCCCATTCTGATTATGCAATTTGCCGGCAATATTAACAGCTTCAACGTTATTTATCTGCTGACGAGCGGCGATCCGGTCAACTCCAATTACCAGTATGCCGGCCATACCGACCTGCTCGTTACCTGGCTCTACAAGCTGGCGCTTAACCAGTCGCAGTACAGCTTCGCATCGGTGATCGGCATCGTTATTTTCCTGCTCGTAGCGACGTTCTCCATCTGGAGCTACCGCAGAACCAGATCCTATAAAGAGGAGGACATGATCGCATGAACAGACGGGCGGTCGCCAAGGCAAAATTATCAATCAGCTACGCTTTGCTGGTGCTTCTCAGCTGCATCAGCCTGTTTCCGGCCCTCTGGATAATTATGTCCTCGCTCAAGACGGGCAACAGCTTGTTCAGCGATACGCTGATTCCGCGGGAATTCACTCTGGAGCATTACCGCAATCTGTTTCAAAATACGCGTTACCCGTTATGGTTCATCAATACGCTCAAGATTGCCTCGCTGTCCACGGTGCTCGGCACCTTCTTGCTGCTGCTTTCCTCCTACGCCATCTCCCGGTACCGGTTTGCCGGCCGCAAAGCGACCCTGTCCACACTGCTGGTGCTGCAGATGTTCCCGGGCTTTATGGCAATGATCGCGATCTATGTGCTGCTTAATACGATGAATCTGCTCAATTCTCACTGGGCGCTTGTGCTCGTCTACAGCAGCGGAGCAATTATTACGAACGTATTTGTCGCCAAAGGCTTCTTCGATACGATCCCCCGCAGCCTGGAGGATGCGGCGCGCATCGACGGTGCAAGCCATATGAGATTGTTTTTCTCAATCATGATTCCGCTGTCGCGGCCAATGCTGACCTATGCCAGCCTGATGATCTTCAATGGCAGCTTCGTCGATTTTATTTTTGCCGATCTGGTGCTGCGCACAGAGGAGCAGCGCACGCTCGCCGTCGGCCTGTATCAGATGGTAAGCCAGCGGAATTCGACTGAATTTACATTGTTTGCCGCAGGGGCGGTGTTGGTCGCTCTCCCGGTGACGCTGCTGTTTCTGTTCCTGCAGCGCTTCCTGGTCGAGGGCTTGACTGCAGGAGCCTCCAAAGGGTAGCCTCCGCCCAGCTTCTTGGCGTCAGACAGCAACAAGCCTTCCGATCCACCGCAGCGGTGGGCCGAAAGGCTTGTTGGAGTGCGCCCGGCATGGGCTATACTTGGCGGCGAAAGTCCGCTGCAGGCTATTGAATGTGGCTTTCTTCTTTAAGTACGAGCATGGTCGCTAGTTGTCGGAAAAACGCTTGTTCGCTTCATACTGGCCGTACAATTGTCCGCAGGCGGCGTCAATCTCCACACCGAAAGATTGACGTATGGTTGCCTTGAATCCCGCTTGCTTGATTTGCTGGTAAAAAGAACGGATATCATGCTCTTCAGGACGCTTGTAATCGTCCGCTACACCCAAGGCCGGATTGTAACGAATAAGATTTAGGTGATAAAGCTGCTTCAGGTCCATTCTTTTCCTTAAAATCGAAATCAGCTTCTTGGCATGATCCGGCGAATCATTCACCCCGGGAAGCAGGACGTAAGCAATGTATACTTTTCTCCCCGTCATTTTCACATGCTCATCTAATACTTCCAGCACGTCTGCCAGGGGATATTTTTTGTTGATCGGCATCAATTCGCTTCTTTGATCGTCAAAAGGAGAGTGGAGCGAGAAGGTGAGATGAATTTGCGGAAATTGCCGCGTCAGCTTCTGAATTCCCGGAATGATGCCGATGGTGGAAACCGTAAGTCTCCTTTGACTTAATCCGAATAATTCCGGTTCGGTCAATGTTCGGATGGCGGTAAAAGTATTCGGATTAGCCAGCGCTTCTCCCATCCCCATGAAGGAGATGCTGTCCAGGGAACGATTCTTTAATGTGAAATATAAAATTTGATCGGTGATCTCGTCGGCCGTCAGGTTTCGCTTCAATCCGATCGTACCGGTAGCGCAAAAACGGCAGCCGAAACCGCAACCAGATTGGGAAGAGATGCAAAACGATTCCCAGCCTGCACGGTATTTCATTGCCACAGTTTCTACTTTATCTCCCCCGGACAGTTCAAAGAGCACCTTGTCCGCCTGTGGCGACGATGTTTGCGCAACAGGTTTAATTCCAAGAATGCTGCTGCCGAATTGTTCGACGATTTTCTCGCGCAACCTTTTTGGCAATACGGTCATGTTTTCGAATTGATGTATTTTTTGTTTGAATATCGCTTGCGCGATTTGGGTAAACCTGAATTTCGGCTCGTTCTCGGCATGCAGCAATTGCTGCAATTGCCCATATTTTGTTGCAATCTTTTCACTAGATAACTGATGGAATGTACCTTTGGTCATGAAAACTCCTCCTTATAATCCGCTTCATTTCCCGGATAGGAGGAGGCTCCATACGCCAATAAGATACACCCCTCATGCAAGGGGAATCTAAAGGAGTATCTGAAAAAGCCCATACGTATCCTATCCGGAAAAAAGCGTAAATTAGTTACGAATTTTTTCGTCTGGATAGGATTAGTTGTACATCGTCTTGGGGCTCACCCTTTCTGTTGCTGATGAACGTCAAAAAAGCCTCTTGTCCGCATCATTCCCGGACAGGAGGCTTCATACGCGAAATAGAGACCGCCCCTCATTAAAGGGGGGAGAAATCTCGCAAATGTATACAAAAGCCCATACTTATCCTGTCCGGAAAATATACCTATTCACGAAGCATTCGTGTGGACAGGATTAGTTGTACATTGGCCTGAGTTCATCCTTTCAGTTTGAATTACTAGTCTAATTTATCATAAATCCGGTATGGATTCAAGCTCATAAAACGGTGTCAAAATGGCTATGAAACTCCCGAATCATTCGCCAAAGCTGTTCGCAAACAGCATGGTGTTACTCCAAGTGAAGCCTTAAAAGGGATCAGTGCAAGTTATATTAAACAAAAATCAATCCGAAAAGCTGCTTCTCCTTACATTAGAATTGATTAAACAAAAACACGGAGAACTCAAGATCAACTAAGAACGGAACCACCTAATTATTTGTCGTTAATGGTGGTGACGTTCAGCAAATTACAATTAAACTAATCTGCCCGTTAGCTAAATAAGGCGACGGATCTGTATCCTGGGTTTGGAGTGGGAACGGGGATCTAACTGGATTTCATGCAGCTAGTTTGTGAGCTAGAGGTTAGTTTCGAAAACTACCTTGGAAATCCGTCTATTCCACCGTCTGCTGGTGCCGTTGCAAGTGGAATGGCGCGTCTAACTGTATTTTGTACAGGTAGATTCAAGCGAATGGGCGAAAACGATCAAACTAACTGGATAAACTACAGTTAAAATGGGCAACTTTGGGCGAAACGGCTGTTTTGGCGCAAACTAGCTGTAGGTTTTCCAGTTAGTTTCCATATTTCTTCCGAATATAGAAATCTAACTGTATGAAATCCACTTAGAATATATGGGAGAGTCTAAAAGTTTCATTCATTTTCCATTAAATGCAAGTTTAATGCAGGCAAATCCCTATTAACCACAACAGGAGTGGACGATGGACGAAAGTTAAGTCGGAGGAGCGGATCAGTGACGGAATAGCAATCGATAAGAAATGTAATCTGTTGATCTTGTATAATATAGAGCTAAATAAAGAGTCTCTTCGATTCATTATAATGAAAAGGAACGATGAAGATGAATGACAAATCGAAAAGAACGGACACTGCTTCGAGAAACATTCAGGTGCCTCCGCAAGCAATCTATCGGGCATATATGGACCCGAAGGCGCTCGTTGCCTGGCTTCCTCCGAAAGGAATGGAAGGCCGAATCGATGCGTTCGAAGCTCGGGTAGGCGGGATATATCGCATGACGCTTACCTATATCGGCTCGGACCATCCGACGGGCAAATCTTCGGAAAATGCGGATGTGGCGCAGGGAGAATTCCTCGAGCTCGTCCCGGATAAGCGGATCGTGCAACGGATCGTGTTCGATTCAGAGGATCCTGCGTTCGCCGGAGCCATGATCATGACCTGGCATCTGGACGAGGTTCCGGGCGGCACCGAAGTGACGATTGTGTGCGAGAATGTGCCCGAAGGCATCCGTCAAGAAGATCATGAAGCCGGGATGAGTTCCACGCTGGCCAATCTTGCCGCATTTCTCGAGTGAATATATGGAATGTAAGACGTCTGGTAATCGAAACAAGAGGAAATAGCAGTGTTGAAGGGGAGTTTTTTACGCAGCGTATCGGAGGAGAAGAGTGGAATACCTCGGGCATCATGAATATTTCCAGAGTGATCGCCCTCGCCTCCGATGAATGCGTTGATTACAAAGTTTGGGAAGGCTGTTTATTTTTAATCCGTTGCTGGAACGACAGGGTCGCTATAAATACAGTTACTCCCCATAAGAACAATCCTCCGTAAGTTACCACATACACCCAAACGGCTAACCCCTCAGCGTAGCCTTTTGGAAGCACTCCGAAAAATTGAAGAGCTGTCATGAAACTAATTAGAACTGTCACGATCCCAACTGACCATCCTGATACGATTAATAACCATTTGGGCAGTTTCTCCCCCCAGGAAGTCACGAAAGCTAAAGCAAATAAAGAGGCCAGTATCGCCAAAATAGCTGTGAAGTCTATTCCGACGGTATATAACGTGTATAGAAAAGCAGGTCCTTCCTTTAAAGTATCACCAAACCCCGCCACATCTTGTACAGCTTGTTCTGTAGTAAGTCCTATCGTAAATCCCGATGCCCAAAGCGATTTTAAAATCGCATACGGCAGCAGCGCAAAAGCTGCGACATAGCCCCATCTTTTAGACAAATAAGTTTTATCAGCTATATCTGACTTCATATCTTTCTCATTTGTTATGCTCAAAAGACAATCTCCCTTCTAAACTAAGAAATGAAACCTATCAGTTTTCAATACTACTCAAAAAAACGAGTTTTCAAAATTCTCTATTTTGACACGCTTGATGATCTTGTTTTCTGTTTCAAAAGACCAGCTATCCAGGTTTAGTTCCCTTCCGATAGCTTTCTATATAATGAAGCCCTCGACACTATCTGTCTATTACACTTGTATAAAATAGCATACACTTTATTGAAATATAATTGAACTAAATTAATTGAATAATTGCGGAAATGAGATGATGCTGTATGAAAAAGGGGGATCTGAATGTTCAAAATTGGGGATTCGCCAAATTGAGCGGTATCTTATGTTTGCGAGACGTTGCCAATAAACAAACCGCTCCAAGAAGCGCAGAACATCCGTTAACGATTTGGTGCTAATGTTACCTAAGTCTCTCTTTAGTACATTGAATCGTCGAGGAGCTGTAGCAAGTGCACCGATGAAAATCGTTGAGGGGAAAATCACAATGCGTACGATTGTAATAGCCGGAGGAACCGATGGGATTGGAAGAGAATTAGCCTTACAACTTTTACGTAATGGGGAGCATGTCATTATTATCGGTCGCAGTTCTGAGAAAGGCGAAGAATTGCGACTAGAGGCTGCCCGCTTAGATGGGGAAGACAGATTCTTATTTCTCCAAGCAGATTTAAGCCTCGTCTCTGAAAATATCCGGATAGTCAACGAAGTACAAGCTGTTGAAAATATTGGTCAAGCTCATTTATAAAATAACTGGTCTGCCTGTCCACAAAGCAGTAGAACCCGTTCTTCATTTCATAAAGTCGCCGCCTAAAGGTCCGCTAACTGCTTATAAACAAAACAAGAAATTAGATATGGCTCAAGTTATATTAAACAAAAATCAATCCGAAAGGCTGCTTCGCCTCACATTAGAATTGATTAATCAAAAACACGGAGAACTTAAGATCAACTAAGTATGGGACAGCCTAAATATTTGCCGTTACTAGCGGTACGGCTCAGCAAATTCCAAATAATTTAAGAAGCATGATGGGAGTCCCTTCGCGGACTCTTTTCTCTTTTTACATTTTCGCAACGCCTGGGTTTGGAGTGGGCATGGGATCTAACTGGATTTCATCAGATTGTTGAAAAAGCATCTACGCTCTCGTATCCATCTCTTGAGTAATCAAAATAAAGATACAGATGCGCGAAGGTTGGCGCGAACGAGTGCGTTTTTGTACGAAAAATCGTACAGATAGACATGCGTTGCCGCGAATGTCCTGCATTTGTATGAAATATCGTCCAAACAGCCGTGCACAGCCGTGAATGTCTTGCTTTTGTATGAAATATCGTACAAATGACGAAAATTTCCGCGACCGATTTTTTCAACAGTCTGAGTAGTTCCATCTATTCTAGTCCATCTGCCCCATTCGCTCCAATTTACCTACACAAAATACAGTTAGCCTCATTCATGGATTCTTTTGGATTGCTCGAAAACACCGTTTTTGGATATATATAACCAATCCATCTATTGATATACTAGCATAGTGTTCTTCATCCATGCAATGTGACACAGGCTGAACAATTCCTAAGTACAAGCCCGCAATTTAACTGACGTACAGTCTGTTTGTACATAGAGAAGGAGGAATGTCGATGTTTAAAGTTTTGGTATCGGATCCGATCAGTGATTTTGGATTGCAGCAACTGACGCGTGCTGCGGATGTGGAAGTCGACAAAATAACAGGACTCGGCGAGGAAGAGCTTATTTCCATTATCCGTCCCTATGATGCGCTGCTCGTCCGTTCTCAAACGAAAGTCACTCGGCGTATCGTGGAAGCCGGTGTTCAATTGAAAGTCATTGGCCGGGCAGGGGTTGGTGTGGATAACATTGATTTGGATGCTGCAACGAGCCAAGGAATTGTCGTGGTCAATGCACCCGATGGCAATACGGTCACAACGTGCGAGCATACCTTTGCGATGATGATGGCATTGGCCCGGCATATTCCGCAGGCCTATGCCCAAACCGTTGCCGGGCATTGGGACCGCAAATCATTCCTTGGCGTTGAATTGCGACACAAGATACTCGGTGTGCTCGGGCTTGGCCGAATTGGGATCGAAGTGGCCAAACGCGCAGCGGCTTTTGGGATGACCGTTATCGGCTACGATCCCTTTCTACCTGAAGAAAAGGCAAACAAACTGGGCATCAAGCTGACGACAGTAGATGAAGTCATACGGACAGCTGATTTCATGACCGTTCATACGCCGCTAACGAATGAAACGCATCATATGATTGCGGGACCGCAATTTGACGTCATGAAACGGGGAATGCGGATCGTCAACTGCGCCCGCGGGGGGATTATTGACGAGGCGGCTCTTGTTGAGGCGCTCGACGAAGGGATTGTGGCAGGCGCCGCTTTTGATGTATTTGAACACGAGCCTCCGGCGCCGGATCACCCGTTCTTAAGGCATCCCAAAATAATTGTTACCCCGCACTTGGGCGCGTCTACTTTGGAAGCACAAGAGAATGTAGCCGTTGATGTCTCCGAGCAAGTCATCCATATCCTGCGGCATGAACCGTTTAAAAATGCAGTCAATATGCCGGCCGTTCCGACCGACTTGCTGAACAAATTACAACCCTACTTCACATTGTGCGAACAATTGGGAAAAGCGATTGCCCAGATGACCGATGGCGCCGTATGTCAAGTCACAGTCGAATGTTCAGGCGAACTTGCTGATCTGGATATATCGCCACTAACCCCTTATGTGATTAAGGGTATACTTTCTCACCATCTCGGTGCGGAACAAGTCAATGTCGTCAATGCCATTCACTTGGCGAAGTTTCGTGACATTCATCTTGTGGAGCGCAAATCTCTGTTAACCCAAAGCTCGTCCAGCGAGATTACGATTCGATTAAAGACGGCAATCGAGGAGAGATGGGTGACAGGGTCTGCGCTGCCCAGCGTCGGGGAACGTCTTGTCCGAATCGGTCCCTATCCGGTTGAAATTTCACCTGATGGATTTGTTTTGTTAATTTCACAGAAGGATAGGCCGGGCATCATTGGGCGTGTTGGAACATTGCTCGGGGATAGCGGCATTAATATTGCCACGATGCAAGTGGGCCGCAACGAAGCTGGCGGTTCGGCGGTCATGATATTAAAAATCGATAAAAAAGCACCCAAGAACGTGATGGAATCGTTATACGCAATACCGGAAATTAAGCGCGTACGGGAGATCGCCTTTGATTAATTTAACAATGTGGCGGATAAAGGGATGCAGGGAGCCTAAATTAACAGGATCATTTACAAACGTGGAGTAGAAAGAGGGTAAGAGACATGGGGAATCCAGTTGAAGAGAATCTCAAAACCGTGAAACAGCAGATGAAATTGGCATGCCGAGCTTCCGGGCGCAAGATCGAGGACGTGCAATTGTTGTTGGCGACCAAAACCGTACCGCTTGAAAAGCTGCAAATGGCCATGCAAGCGGGTGCAGCTCTCTTTGGAGAAAACAAAGCGCAGGAACTGCGGGGGAAATTTCCACTTATGCAGCAGTATAATCAGGTGGAATGGCATTTTATCGGACATCTGCAAACGAATAAAGTAAAGGACGTTATCAAATATGTTACGCTCATTCATTCTGTGGACCGTTTGAAATTGGGGCAGGTTTTGCACAATCAGCTCGTTAAAGAAAACAAGACTATGGATATTCTGATACAAATCAATACGTCCTACGAAGAAAGCAAATTTGGCGCTCCGCCGGAATCGGCATTGGAATTGGCTGAACAATTGTCCCAGTTTGAAACGTTAAACGTGAAAGGCTTAATGACCATTGGAAAATTGAATGCCACAAACGACGAGACCCGGCACTGCTTCCGATTACTAAAACGGATTCAAACAGAGATTAGGGAGAAGAAGCTTCCACGGGTAGAAATGGATATCCTCTCCATGGGCATGTCTGGTGATTTTAAGGTAGCCATCGAAGAAGGAGCTACCATCATTCGCGTAGGAACAAGTGTATTCGGCCAACGTTACTTGCCGGACAGTTATTACTGGAATGAAGACGCGAGTCAGGTCGATTAGGGGAGAGGCAGGAGAAAAGATATGAACACAACATCACCTTCGCTGCGCGGCCGTGATTGGATATCGCCGACCATAGCCGCTTTAATATCTGTCATTGTCAACTATGGGGGCACCTTTATTCTCGTGTTTCAGGCAGCAAAAGTCGCAGGCCTAAGTCCCGAAATGACCGCCTCATGGATATGGTCGATCTCCATTGGTGTAGGTATAACCGGGATATGGCTAAGTTATCGATACCGGGAACCAATTATTACGGCTTGGTCAACACCAGGTGTGGCATTTCTCGTTTCGGCATTAGCGGTAACCCCTTATCCGGAAGCCATTGGCGCTTACATCATCTCGGCTCTAGGATTTATTGTTCTAGGGTTATCGGGCATGTTTGAACGTTTCGTCCGGCTTATTCCTTCGGGTATCGCTTCCGGGCTGCTAGCAGGCATTTTACTGCAGTTTGGCATTTCGGCCTTCGGAGGGGCGCAAGTTGACCCATTGCTTGTCGTTATACTGTTTGCCGCTTATGTCGTGCTGAGACGGTTTACATCCCGCTATGCGATTGTAGGCATACTGGCCATCGGACTGGTGCATTTGATCAGTACGGGGAAAGCGGATTTCAGCACGATCCGATTGGCGATTGCCTCACCCGTATTTGTCGTTCCGGAGTTTTCGTTACATGCCATACTGGGCGTTGCATTGCCGTTGTTTATTATTACATTGACGGGACAATACATGCCCGGAATGCTCGTATTGCGGAATGATGGGTTTAAGACGAGCGCGAATCCGATTTTGACCGTAACGGGTTTGGGCTCGCTTCTTGCAGCGCCATTCGGCTCGCACGCTTTTAATGTAGCAGCTATTACAGCAGCGATTTGCACAGGGAAGGATGCGCATGAGGATTCGACAAAACGTTATATTGCAGGCATTGCCTGTGGCATTTTCTATATTGTTGTCGGCATTTTTGGCGTGACATTGGCCGCTTTATTTCTGATCCTTCCTGCAACCTTTATCGCAACGTTAGCGGGATTGGCATTGCTTGGCACCATTGGCGGCAGCCTTGCGGGCGCTTTAACGGATCCGAAGGGACGCGAGACCGCATTGATTACATTTTTAGCAACAGCCGCGAATGTGACCTTGCTTGGTGTCGGCGGCGCATTTTGGGGACTTGTCGCGGGTTTGGCAGCACATCTGTTTATTCATGGGAAATTTCACAAAAAGCAATACAGACCGAGTGGAGTGCAACAAGCCGAACAAAAACAATAGGAGTCGGGAAATAATTTATAAGAAAGTGGTGGTTATGCTGATGAAGAGTTATTTATTTCCTACCTATAATAAATTCCCGCTCACACTGGTGAAGGGAAATCAAACGACACTGTGGGATGATGAAGGGAAATCCTATTTGGATTTTATGACGGGCCTCGCCGTTTGTAATTTGGGTCACGTCCCGGATCGGGTAAAGGCGCGAATTCAGGAACAACTGGAGCAATTATGGCATGTATCCAATTTGTTTCATATCCCGACGCAGGAAGAGCTTGCCGAGAAACTTGCGGCAATCAGCTGTGCGGATCTCGTTTTTTTCTGTAATAGCGGCGCTGAAGCAAACGAAGCGGCTATCAAATGTGCTCGCAGGTATCACCAACGTGTGCTTGGGAATGAGAGATACGAAATTATTACGTTTGAACAATCGTTCCATGGCCGTACACTTGCGACCTTGACTGCTACAGGACAAGGGAAAGTCAAGGATGGCTATCTTCCACTTCCGGAAGGGTTTGTGCATGCCCGCTTTAATGATATCCAGAGTGTAAGAAGCAGGATTACGCAGAAAACGGCTGCTGTCATGCTGGAACTGGTGCAGGGAGAGAGCGGCGTTCATCTTGCGGAACGAGAATTCGTGCTTGAACTGGCCAAGTTGTGCGAGGAAAAGGGAATTCTCCTGATCGTCGATGAAGTGCAAACCGGAATAGGAAGAACGGGGAGCATGTTTGCCTACGAGCATTATGGAATCGAGCCGGATATTATCACGCTGGCGAAGGGATTGGCTAGCGGTCTGCCGATTGGGGCTATGATGGGAAAGGCAAAACTAGAGGGTGCCTTTTCAGCCGGAAGCCATGCATCCACGTTTGGCGGTTCACCTCTTCCCACGGCAGCCGGGCTGGCGACTATTGAAACATTGATGGAGGACGGGTTGTTCGAACGGGCAAAAAAAGCGGGGGCGTATGCCTTGGACAAGCTGGAAAATGATTTAAAAGTTTATCCTGCCATTCGTGCAGTACGGGGGTTAGGACTGCTCATTGGTATTGAGTGTGCGGAACCTGTTGCGCCAATCATTCAGAAATTACATCAGAACGGACTGCTTGTCTTGCCGGGAGGAACCCACGTGATCCGATTGATGCCAAGTTTATACGTAACCAGCGACGAAATAGATCAAGCGGTCCATATATTAGGTCATGTTCTGAAGGAACCGGACGGCAGCACGAATGGACTATAAGTAAGGGTGAAATCGGGCGTATGATGGAAACATGAATGCTTCCGCGGGGATGCCTGTATCATAAAAGCATCCCCGCCAGACGAAAAATGCCTTCTTCAATGGCTGTTTCATCTACTTTAGCAAAACCGAGTACCCATCCTTTTCGATCGCTTTCCAAGCAATACTTGCTAAGCGGATAAACCCGGATTCCTTTTTCGAGCGCTAGGGAAGTCACGGCTTCTTCATCAAACGATGGTTCAGCCTCAAGAAGCATATGCAAGCCTGTTTCTACGCCGCTTAATGTGAAGCGTTCACTCAGACCTGACGTGATGATGGCCTTCGTCATGGCCTCGTGTCTGCGCCGATATACATTTCGTACTCGTCTCATATGGCGCATGAAATGACCATGCTCGATAAAATGAGCAAGCGTTAATTGCTCCATAATCGGAAGATGACGATAGATTAATTCATGGACCTTAGCTAACTGTCGAATGGCCTCTTTGGGGCCGATGATTGCCGATATCCGAATGCCGGGAGCAATCATTTTGGAAAAACTCATCATATACAACGTGTTCTGAGGTTGCTGGCTGAACAAGGTTGGAAGCGGATCGCCGCGATATCGAAATTCGCTGTCGTAATCATCCTCCACAATCCAAAACCGATGCTCGGCGGCCATGTGCAACAATTGTTGTCTGCGAGGCTCCGACATAATGACTCCGACAGCACATTGGTGCGATGGCGTAACAAACACAAGTTTGGACCCAGTCGGAAGGCGGTCTACGCAAAGCCCGTACTCGTCGACCGGAACGGGGACAACTTGCATACGCCGATACTTCATCGCCATCCAGGCAGCAGGGAAGCCGGGATCTTCAACCGAAACCGTTTCTCCTTCATGTAAAAGGGCTTGGGCGATCAAATCGATGCTATGTTGTGCGCCCGAGGTTAATAGGATTTGATCGGTATTCACATGAACGCCTCGTTCAAGTGACAAATAACGTTGAATCTGTTCTCGGAGCGGCAGGAATCCATAGGCGTCGCCGTAAGCCCAACTGTCCAGGTCTGTTTCTGCGGAGGCCTGTAAAAAGGATTGCCTCCAGTTTCTTTGAAAATGTTCATCCAAATACGGCTCATGAGGACTGAAATCGATCTCTGCTTTTTGATTGTCTTTATCTCCGAACCAACTGTGTAGATGGCCGACTGCAGCGTTTAATAAAGGCAATTCGGGAGGGACGAGTTCTTCGATCACAGCATCCTCTGAAGGGCGGGCCGCATAGGTCCACTCGCTAACTCTCGTCCCGCCGCGGCGAGAGGTTACGGTATACCCGCGGCTGAATAATTCCTCGTAAACAGTCTGTATGGTGGAACGGGAAACGCCAATCAATTGAGCGAGCTCGCGGGAGGGGAGCAGTAATTCGCCAGGCGGCCATTTCCCGGTTGTAATATTATGGATCGCTTGGTCCAGCAGCTGCTGCCAAATGGGACGTTTATCATCCCGGTTCACTTTTAGCATTCGATTCACCTCCAGTATTTCTACTGAAATTATGGATTGTTGAAATCACGTATATATGGATGGTTTATATCAATCCATTGATTGATATACTATCATGACAATCGTCGCTTTAGCAACACGATAGGATTAGATATAACGAATTTTGCATATCTAATCAGAAATTTTTGCAATCGGGAGAATTAACCGATCCCTTCCTCCGTAGGACAAGAATTAACAATTAGGCAACGAAATATATGTGGATAAAACTGTTAAAAAATCCCTAATATTGGCAGTATCGCTAATGGATGAAGGGCTGACTGTTGCATCGGGAGGTACAGATAATCATATTGTTTTGGTTGATTTACGCTGATGACGTCCCGTTTTCCTCAATATGAAGAACTTTAATTGTCTGATAGCACGAAAATTCGGTTAATTACGGGGGTGCAATCGATGACTTACGCGTATAATTTCAATGCTGGTCCGGGAGCCTTGCCATCGGAAGTATTGCAAGAAGCACAGGAAGAATTACACAGTTTTCAAGGGATCGGTGCATCGATACTGGAAATGTCCCATCGAAGTAAACCGTACGAAGCCATTCATAATGAAGCGCAGCAATTGATTAAAGAACTGCTCGAGCTCTCTTCTGATTACGACGTTTTATTGTTACCGGGGGGAGCAAGCGCGCAATTTTGTATGGTGCCGATCAATTTTTTGACCAAAGGAAAGACAGCAGGGTATGTAAACAGCGGAACATGGTCGGGAAAGGCGTGGAAAGAAGCGCAGAAAATAGGGAAGACCCTCGTTCTGGCAAGCGGGGAAAAAGAATATTTCAAACGGTTGCCTGATCTAAACAACCTGGATATTCCGAGGGAATTGGCTTATGTCCACCTCACTTCAAACGAAACGATTGGCGGCATACAATACAAGAGCTTCCCTGATACCGGGGATGTTCCGCTTTTTGCGGATATGTCCAGCGACATCATGTCTCGACCCATCGAAGCATCGAAATTTGCACTTATATACGCAGGCGCACAGAAAAATATAGGGCCAGCAGGCGTCACCATTGTCATTGTCCACCGTCCTTTATTGGAGCGTATTCCCGAAGCTATCCCTGATATGTTAAGTTATAACGTACATGCCAAACATAATTCGTTGTTTAACACGCCGCCAGTTTTTTCAGTATATATGGTGAACCTCGTGTTGAAGTGGATTGTGAATCAGGGTGGATTACCGGAGATGGCCGCGCGCAATCGGCAGAAGGCGGATTTGCTTTATCATGTGATTGATACTAGTGGCGGTTTTTATAGAGGATTGGCTCATAAGGACAGCAGATCCATGATGAATATTACTTTCGGTATATCCAGCCCGGAAATCGAAAATAAACTGCTTGTTGAACTGGAACAAGAAGGATTCATGGGATTAAAAGGACATCGAGATGCAGGGCATTTACGTGCTTCCGTTTATAATGCTGTACCTTACGAGCATTGCAAAACATTAGCGGAATTTCTTGCTGATTTCCAAAAGCGGAATGGTTGAGTTTAAATAATGGGAAAAGAGGCTGTAGTGCTCTGACGATAATTTCTCTGAGTGTAAAACGGTTTGGATATTGTCAAAAGTATTCTTGATTTGTTCGTTCATGTTCTCGGGAATGTTACCGTTTCGATCCGCTCCGATTTGACCAGAAGTAACATACAGCTCGGAATTTCTTGGAATTTTGGTAACATGAGTGTAGCTGCCTACCGGACCATGCATACCTTCAGGGTTTTTTCTTGTAATTTTGGAATTTTCCATTATAAAACATACCTCCGCAATATAAGAATGTTCTGCCGTTTTTGACAATTCATTTTTGGACACACTTCACCCGTAATCATGAATTCTAGAAAAAAACAGCAGTAGAGTATCCATATCCACAAGAAATAAACGCTAAAGATCTTTTCTTCATGGATTGAACACTCCTTTCTTATTGAATGCGAAGAGAAAAAATTTACAGAATTATAAATATATATAGAGGAAATAAGCTTGGATGTCAATATCAATCGGACGCTCCTCCCTATACGGGGATTCCCGGTTACATTATATGCACGCTGGTTCCCAATGCATATACGCTGCCCCGTTTGAAGGCGGCTCTGGCACATGAAGTCAATCACAATGTTCGTTACCAGTACATCCAATGGGACCATACCGTCACCTTGGGCGAGCTGATTGTCAGCGAAGGGCTGGCGGAAAATTTTGCGACTCAACTGTACGGGAAGGAGCTTCTCGGCCCTTGGGTTTCAAAGACGGATGCGGAAACACTGAATAGCCGGATCAAGCCCGTGTTGAAGGAACGGCTGCATATAACGGGTTTTGATCAAATAGCACCGTATCTATACGGCGACGAATTGACCAAACTCCAGAGCTCCACGCCGGTCGGTATGCCGTATTGCGCGGGCTATGCCTGCGGATATTATTTAGTACAATACTATTTACAAAAGACGGGAAAATCGATCATAGAAGCGACCATAACCCCAGCGAATCAAATCCTGGACGAAGTCAGGGAATACTGGAATGAAACTTTGAATTGACAGCATGAGGGATTGTTGTTAAACTAATTAAAACGTAATTATTACGAATAATACAAGCCCATTTTCTGACGAATAGTCAACTGATTCCGCAATAACTCAGGACTGGGTCCAGTTTCCAGGCGAGTTTCCCAATCTAGCAGCGACGGAAGAGTTGCAAACTGCGGC
This sequence comes from Paenibacillus sp. SAFN-117, assembly GCF_051966115.1. Taxonomy (NCBI): domain Bacteria; kingdom Bacillati; phylum Bacillota; class Bacilli; order Caryophanales; family Paenibacillaceae; genus Paenibacillus; species Paenibacillus sp. SAFN-117. Next base: position 100,841 of record NZ_JBQCLK010000013.1, on the reverse strand, counting down.
ATCCATGAACTGGATGTTTTGACGAATTTCACTTCAATAAAAAGCGGAGGTGTTTGCTATGAGAGTTATTGTTACATTAGCATGTACGGAGACGGGAGACCGTAACTATACGACCACGAAGAACAAGAGAACTCATCCGGATCGGTTGGAGCTTCGCAAGTATAGCCCGCGTTTGAGACGGATAACCTTGCATCGGGAAACGAGGTAATCTTGCCCGGACTTTGGTCCGGGTATTTCATTCTTCATTAATCGTAAAAATTACATATAACGGAGGAGAGGCAAGTTGTTCACCCGAAAATTAGTCAAGACAGGCGGCTTCACAGGCTTGGTCTGCGCAATCATTATCGCACTTTCGGTTACAGGCTGCTCAGCCGACAAGAACGCTCCCGAGCCAGATGTGGTGGGGGAACAGTCCGGGCAATCTGAAGCAGGGGGGCAAGCTGAGCAATCTGCAGCGGGAGAGCAATACGGGCAATCCAATCCGCCAGCAGAGACTGAGCCAACTACTTGGACATTCACGGACACAAGCGGCAAGCAAATTACACTGGGTATTCCGGTTGAAAAGGCGGTCGTCATCAATCGAAATACGGCAGAAGCGATCACCCTTCTCGGAGCGGGCGATCGTATTATCGCTACTGGCGACAATACGGTCAAAAACAACCCGTATCTCGGTCTCGACAGCTTGCCGGAAGTCGGGGAAACCGGACAGGTTAATCTCGAAACGATCCTCAGCCTGAGGCCACAGGTCGTATTCGCTTATACGAACCGGCCTGATGAGCGGTTGGAAGAAAAACTGGAGCCTGCCGGTATTAAGGTCATCCGAATGAACAATTACTTGCCAGATCAGGTCGATGAAGAATGGAAACTGCTCGGCAAACTGTTCGCTCAAGAAGATAGGGCTGCTCAGTTTCTGGAATGGAAGCACCAAATCGAAAGCATCCCGGCAGAACGGATCCAGTCGATAGATGAAGGCGATAAAAAGAGTGTCATGGCGCTGTCCGCAGGTTTTCTGAATTCCAATGGGGGCTATCGCGTTTTTCCGAGCGAATCGTTAGGCGGCGAGCCTGGAGTAGGTGAAGGCTATGCCACGATTTTGGCTGGGGGTAAAGATGCGGCCGATTTGCAGTGGAATCCGGCTGAAGCCTCTACGACGATCATGGTCGATGAAGAATATGTGCTTACGCGAAATCCGGACGTCATTACGCTGCATGGCACCTGGCTTGGCGGATATGAGGCAGTGGATGCGGAGCCGCTCGAAGAGGCATTTTCCAATATTGTATCGATCTCTTCTATTGACCAGCTAAATGCCGGAAAAAATCGGGAAGTCTATTTCTTCCATACGAATTTTATCGGGTCGGATAAACGATATATCGGGGTGCTGCAGCTTGCCAAATGGCTGTATCCCGACCGCTTTGAGGATGTTGACCCGGGCACTTACGCCAAAGAGTATTTTGAACAATGGCTTGGCGTTCCTTATCAAGGGATTTGGTATTATTCGTTCAAGGAGAATCATTGATGGAGAAATCAATCCGCCATAACGAGACGCAGTCACTGGAATCGTTAGAGCCCGTATCGCCAGCTCGCCCTATGGCATTCCTGTATCGCAGCAGCTCATTGCGCAAGCTTCTCCTGCTTGTTCTGCTTCTTGTTTTGCTGGTGCTTGTAGCGGCAGCAGCGGTCATGAAAGGCTCGGCAGATGTGCCGCTACAGGAACTGTGGGCAATGCTGACGGGAGGCGCTGTAGATGAAATGAACGCGTATATCGTGCGTGAAGTCCGCCTTCCGCGAATTGTGATGGCGGTGGTGACCGGCATAGCGCTCGCTGCTGCAGGTGCGATTATGCAGGCGCTGCTGCGCAACCCGCTGGCGGACCCGTTCACGCTGGGCGTTTCCAGCGGGGCTTCGTTCGGCGCAGCGCTCGCCATTGTGGCGGGTGCCAGCGCTTTTGGCATCAATCTTGTCCGTAGCGGTCAATGGCTGATCGCTTTCAATGCTTTTGTATTCGGTTGTTTAGCAGTAGGGGTCGTCTACGGTATCTCGCGCTTGAGAAGCAGCTCCACTACGGTGCTGCTGCTTGCAGGCGTGGCGATCGGCCAATTGTTCGCGGCTGGTGTATCGGCGCTCAAGTATTTTTCCAATAACGAGGCACTCAAAGACTTGATCGTCTGGCTCATGGGAGGCTTTTGGGGAGCTGAATGGGGGGTGCTGCACATTCTTTTGCCGTTATTTACCGTATCGCTGTTCGTACTGATGAAGTATGCGTGGGATTTGAACGCTCTCGTATCCGGTGAGGAAGTAGCGAAGACGCTTGGCGTTAAAGTGAAGAGAATGCGCTGGATCTGTCTGCTTGTGGTGACGCTGATGGCGTCGACCACGATAGCTTTTACCGGAATTATCGGGTTCATCGGACTGGTGGCCCCCCATATCAGCCGGATGATGATCGGCACGGATTACCGCTATCTGCTGCCATGCTCATGCCTAACCGGTGCGTTGCTTCTGCTGCTGTCGGATACCGTTGCCCGGCTGCTGCTGTCTCCGATTGAGATTCCGGTCGGGATCGTGACTGCCTTTTTCGGCGCACCCTTTTTCGTTTACTTGCTAATCAAAAAACGTCGGGAGTACTGGACGTAAGGGGGGAGAGCCTTGTTCGTAAACATTGAGGGCTTATCGTTGGGCTACCGTTCCAATGTCATCCTGCACAATATTCATATGAGCCTCGGCAAGGGAGAGGTGACCAGCATCGTTGGGCCAAACGGGGCGGGGAAGACAACGCTGCTCAAAAGTATGGCCTCTATCCTTCCGCCACAGAAGGGAGTAGTGAAGATTGACGGTGTGGATGTTCGTTCGATCAGGTCAACGGATTTAGCAAAAATTCAGGCCTACGTGCCACAGCAAGCTTCATCCGGGTTCCCGCTTACGGTCCTGGAAACGGTGATGCTTGGACGCAAGCCCTACATTCGTTGGGGAGTTAAGCGGCAGGATTTGCATATTGTCGAAACTTTGCTTGCCGAGCTTCGATTGGAGCGCTATGCCGAGCGTTATATGGATGAGCTGAGCGGAGGCGAACGGCAGAAAGTGTTGATCGCCCGCGCGTTGGCTCAACAGCCGGATATGCTGCTGCTCGACGAGCCGACTTCGGCGCTAGACATCCGTCATCAGCTTGAAGTGCTGGAAATCGTCCGCGGTCTGGCGAAGCGTTCCGGAATTCTTGTTGTACTGATTCTGCACGATCTGGAGTTGGCAGCCCGCTATTCGGATGTCGTCTATATGCTCAAGGACGGCACTGTATTTGCCAACGGCACACCGGAAGAAGTGTTTACCGCTCCCAATATGGAGGCTGTTTATGGGGTGCGGATGGAGATTGAACAGGCGGCTCACGGGATGAAAATGACCGCCGTAGAGCCGCTTCAGGTATAGCAGAAGGAGGAATTTTATGTATCACGGTGTACGATTTGACATGAATTTCAAACAGCTTTGGCAGGAAGGAATGAAGGACTGGAATGGAGAACTGCCGGAACGAATGACGGATGATAGCAAGGAAGAAGCGTTCTGGGAAACGTTTATTCCGAAAAAAGCGAATGCACTGGATGACTATGCGGCAGCTATTCGGACTGAGCTTCTCCGTCTCATTGAGCCTGGTGACAGCGTGCTGGAAGTCGGTCCGGGCTGGGGCAATTACACGTTTGCTGCCGCGGAGAAAGCATCTGCGCTGACTTGTGTGGACAGTTCCCGCAGTGTGCTCGATTATTTGCAGGAGGAGACGAGGCGGCAAGGTCTTCCGCATACCCGGTTCATTCACGCCAAGTGGGAAGAGTATATGCCGCCTGCCGAATCCTTTGACGTTGTCTTTGGGATCAACTGTTACTACAGGATGCAGCAGATTGACCGGGCGCTTCTGAATATGAACCATGCAGCTAAACGGCTGGCGATCATTGGACTGACTAGCGGGCCGGAAAAACCGCATTTGTATGAAATCCATCGTCAGCTCGGCTGCAAAATCAAATTTCAGCGGCGGGATTACATCTATTTAACTAACATGCTGTATGAGTTAGGTATCGATGCTAACTGCAAGATTATTGATATACAGCGGACCTATCGCTACGACAGCGAAGAGCAGCTGATTAAGGCCAGATGCAGATTATGACCGCAAAGCTGCGGAAGCCATCCTCCATCAATATGTGATTGAACACGATGGAGGGTATCTGTACACACACCAGTTCAAAGCGGCGCTCTTGTATTGGAGACCGCAAAAGCTCTATGCAAGCAGAGCATTAAAAGTCGAGGGAGCATTAGAAGCTAAAGAAGCCTAGAAGTAGAAAGGGACCGGAATTCGGAGAAACATAGAAGATAAAGGAGCCTGGAAGTTGAAGAGCCAGAACCTCGCAGCCAGTAATGAATAATTACTCGACTGCGAGGTCTCTTCTTTGCTTTGAAGACCGATTAGCCGGCCACACAACCGGCAAACTGTTTGCGGAACCATTCCTCATCCAGATTGCGGCCGATAATCACAAATTCGCTGATTGGTACTTCATTCGGCTGCCAGTCGCGGTCGGGATAAGAGCCAAACAGCATATGAATCCCCTGGAACACAACACGCTTCTTGACTCCCTTGATATTCAGAACGCCTTTGTAGCGGAATGTATCAACACCGTGATCGACAAGCCACTCGTTAATGAATCGCTCCACCTTGTCCAAGTTAAGCGGACGCGTCTCGCGGAAGAAGATCGAGGTGACCTCATCATCATGGTCATGATCATGCGCTTCCTCTTCAAGAAATCCGGGTTCGATCTCTAGTTTTTTCTCCAGATCGAAGGCGCCGATTCCGAGAATTTGTTTGATGTCTATTTGTGCCTGTTGGGTACGGTAAAGCTTGGCAGCCGAATTCATCGTATGTAGGCGCTGTTCCAGCTTTTGGAGCTCTTCTTCGGAAACGAGGTCCGTTTTGTTCAGAAGTAGAACGTCCGCGAAGGCGACTTGTTCCTGTGCCTCGTGGCCTTCGTCGAGATGCTGTCCGACATGCTTTGCATCTACGACTGTGACGATGGCGTCGAGCTTGAAAAATTGGGAGATCTCAGGATCGACAAAAAAGGTTTGGGCCACCGGAGCCGGATCGGCGAGTCCTGTCGTTTCGATAAGCACGCGGTCAAAATCCGCTTTGCGGCCGCCGCCTTTGCCGAGCTTCGCTTCCATGAGCTGGCCGAGAATGCGAATGAGGTCGCCGCGTACGGTGCAGCAGATACAACCGTTATTCATTTCGAAGATTTCTTCATCCGCACCAACGACCAGTTGATTATCGATGCCGACTTCTCCAAATTCGTTAACGATGACCGCGACTTTTTCGCCATGATCGGCAGTAAGTACATGGTTCAGCAGCGTCGTTTTGCCGGCACCCAGAAATCCGGTGAGCACCGTAACGGGAACGCGGGGATCGGCTTGCAAATTTGACATAAGGTTCACTCCCTAATATTATGTTATTAAATCGTAATATTTACTATTAATTGAGTATAATCCCTCCTCATGTCATTTGTCAAACGTTGTAGCGACATGTGATGCTTATATGGTTGAACACAATATGTTTTGCGTATATAATCGTAATAATTACAATTAGAATATTGAGAAACGCTGCCACTCTGTTTGATCATTATTGCTTGAAAGGAGAACATACCCATGTCAACGTGGAATTTGCAAGAGACCCGCTGCCACCTGCTCATCTGCAACGGCGGCAGCTGTACGAAACGGCGAGCTGAAGAGGTGACGCAAGCAATCCGGGATGAAATTTCCCTGCTCGGAGCAGATAAACTGATTCATACGACGAGAACCCGTTGCAATGGTCGTTGTACCGATGCCTGTGTGGTAATCGCCTATCCGGACGGGGTTTGGTACAAGGATATTTCTCCGGAGCTGGGAAGGGAGCTTGTCCGCAAGCACCTTTCGGGAGATCGACTGGACGAACGGCTGGTCTATTCGTTCGATGGCCGATTTATCGCCTCCGGTCTCTCTGTCACTGGTAAAGAAAAGGCTTCGTGGCAGGCAGTAGACCTTTTAAACGATGGAAAAATTTTAGCTGAAAGAAAGAGAGGGTTATAGATTGATAGACAAGGTACCGGTCATCATTCTATCGGGTTTTCTGGGAAGCGGAAAAACAACGCTGCTTACGAAGATCCTGGAATATTACGCCAAAGGGCGTTTGCGCCCCGCTGTTATTATGAATGAAGTAGGAGATGTCAATCTCGATGGTCAGCTGGTGGATGAAAATATCCCCATGCGGGAAATGCTGAGCGGCTGCATTTGCTGTACGATCCGCGGCGATTTGGGAATGGAGATCCGGAACCTGGTTATGGAATCTTCACCTGATCTGATCCTTATAGAAGCGACAGGTGTTGCCAACCCGTTGGAAATTTTTGAAGCGGTGACGGAAGCGGCCCTGCTAGTGCCTATTGATATCCGGACGATGATTTCGGTGGTGGATGCGGGACACTTTCTCGAGTGGCGGCGGAAGGGGACTGGAAAGACCTATCATCTGATAGAAGATCAAATTCGGTGTGCTTCGCTGCTTTTACTGAACAAAGCTGATCTTGTCAGCGCTGCAGAGCGGGATGAGTCGAAACGTCTGATGGCAGAAATCAACCCAAAAGCATCCATACATCCGACCGTTCATTGTGAAATCAGCGAAGAAGCGCTTAATCAGGTGCTGCTTGAGAATAACAGGCTTTGTTTCGAGGAGGCTCAACAGAAGGATCCCTGCAGCCATTCCGCACATCATCATGATAATGAAGGACATTGTGAACATCACGGTGGCTATGATCATAATCATTCTTACGATCACGTTATGGTTTATACGCATTACTTCGATCGGCCTTTGGACAGCACCCGCTTCGAGCAGATTATAAGCGAACTGCCGGATAATGTATATCGGGCCAAAGGTATTTTTACGGAGGCAGAAACTGGAGAGCGGAAGATGTTTCAATACGCTTACAGACAGTTGGATATTTTTCACATTAAACCGCAAGGCAGTGTTCAGGACGTTGCTGTTTTTCTAGGTGAACAATTCCCAAAGCTAGAGCTTAAAAGGAAGCTGGAAGCTGCGCTTTGACTTTTGGCTGCAAGGAAAAAGGGACTCATTATTTTCTCAATGGAAGAATGGACAACGAAGGAACTGCTGAAGCGGCAGCTAATCAGCTCTAAGATGATTCTGAACTGATCTATATAGAAAGTAAAATATTATATAGTAATTATTACAGTTAATATATTACTAATCTATTTTTATGAAAAAAACAAGATTGAAGGAGTCTGCACCCAACAAATACATGCCCGTATTATTGAGGACCCCGAAGGAAGCAAGCCGTATTTTATTCCTCATAGTGTAGCAAGAGGAACGAATATCTGAATATCCGGACGAACCGCCTAAATCATTCTAACGACCGGTTGTTGTTTGAGTATAGTGATCGACGGCGAAGCCAAATAGCACTTTTAACATAAATAATTGGCAAGTGATTAACATATACGGCTCGATATTGGGCAGCAGGGGGATACAACCTATGCCGACGGACAGAAGCAAGGCTGCAACAAACCGCTGCGACTGCTTCCCGATCAGCGCGTTCACGATAAACGCTCCTGCTATTGTATACGCCCATACCGCAATAGAATATCCGATCGCAGTGTTTAACAAAACTGCAATAATGACGATATGAAAATGAATGGCGATGAACACGAGCCGGTTCTTCTTTCTTGCTGCATAAAAATTGCTTGTTGAAGCCGTGAAATTAGCTATACAGCCCGAAAAAATATCGAAAATGAACAATAAAGCCAGGATGCTTCGCCATACCGGCAAATGGGCGGTCATTTCAGGGTACAGGAAATATAACAGTGCAGTCAGCCCTCCGCCAAATAATAGAACGGCGGCAATGGATAAGATATGCTGTTCTTCGCCGAAAATATCATGCAGGATCGATGGAATCCGTATTGGTTTCATTTCTCCACACTCCTCTCAGTATTATGTTTGAGCACGGTACTCCCAAATTACACTAAAGTTTTGTAGTAAATATACTAAAATGCTACATAATTATTATAACTATTCAAAATTGATTTTCAATAGTTTTGTACTGAATTTATTGAATTACTCTAAAATTTAAGTTACACTTCAAATGAGGTGGGGAAGATGAACGGCTTCGAACGAAGAAAGCAGAAAAAAATGGAGCAAATCTTCAATGTCTCCGTGCAGCTTTTTTTCAAATACGGGTTTCAAAAGGTAAGCGTGAATGAAATCGCCCGGATGGCAAACGTTTCGCCCGCCACCATATACAATTACTTTGGAACCAAGGAGCGGCTCTATGCCGATATGCTTGTGAACTGGATGGACAAGCAGTTGGAGCAATATGAAAGCATTCTTGATTCCGAGCTGTCCTTTCTGGAGAAAACGAGGAAAATCATGCTGCTGGAGGCCAAGAACTTAAAGATCTTATCCGGCGAATTTCCTAAACTCCCTGAATCTGACGTAGAAGGGCTGGCGCAAATGCTGGAAAGCTATACAGAGGAAAAGGTAAAGGGGTTTTTCATAAAGTTCGTCGCGGCGGGAAAGCAGGCGGGGCATATTCATCCGGATCTGACGGAAGAGGTAACGATGCTGTACTTCACGATGTTCAAGAACGAGCTCGGCAAGTATTGGGGAGCGGCAGGTGAAGACGGCCAAGCCCTAAATATCGATCAATTAATCGAGTTGTTTTTCTATGGATTGGCCGGGCGGGATGCGTAAAAGATGAAGCCGAATGATATTGAACGATAGCGTTCATTGCATCACCGCATGCTTCAGTGCCTGTTGGAATGAAATACTTATTGACATATTTAAGAGCATACAGTATATTGTGTGTAACCGGTTACCTATAAGTGGAGTGAAAATATGATTTCTATCAAAGATGTTGCCAAGCATGCAGGCGTATCTGTAGCAACTGTGTCTAGAGTCTTGAACAATAGCGGATATGTAGGCCAGGATACGAGGATTAAGGTAGAAAAGGCAATTAAAGAGCTTAATTACAAGCCGAACGAGGTAGCGAGAAGCCTGTTCAAGAAGCAGTCCAGCGCTATCGGCTTGATCGTGCCCGATATTACTAATCCTTTCTTCCCCGAGCTTGCGAGAGCTGTTGAAGATACGGCCATTCAGTTAGGATATAATGTAATTCTTTGCAATTCCGATGAAGATGAAAACAAGGAACAAAACTATCTGGACGTGCTGCAGCAGCAATATGTCAAAGGTATTATTGTATCCTCAAATACGATGACAGCGAAACAAATCGAACAGTTGAATATTCCCGTAGTTAGTATCGACCGCGTGATCAGCAAAGGCTTGCCGACGATTGTCGTAGAGAATAAGAAAGGGGCAATGATGGCGACGCGCTTTTTGCAGAGCAAAGGCTGCCGCAGGATCGGCCATATCAAAGGAACCAGCGGCGTAGTCAATGCTGAGGAACGCTGCGAAGGCTACAAGGAAATCGTCGGTGGGGAACCTTGGTTTAAAGAGACATACATCACGGAAGGCCAATATGATATGCAATCGTCCATTCAAGCGGCACTGGAGCTTCTGCAAAGGCATCCGGATATTGACGGAATCTTTGCGGCGAATGACATTATGGCGATCGGCGCGATTAAGGCCGCGTATCAGCTCGGTAGAAAGGTACCCCAGGACATAGCTATCATCGGTTTTGACGGCATCAGCCTGTCCAAGGCGACGACGCCCGAGCTGACTACGATACAGCAGCCCATTTATGAAATGGGCGAGAAGGCAACCAAGATGCTGGTGAGCTTAATGGAGCGTCAGCAGACCGTGGAACAGGAGAATTATAAAATATTGGACGTATCGCTTATAGAGAGAGAATCGACCTAAGAAGGAGAGATAGGGATGGAGCGGAAACCCAAAATTACTGTTGTTGGCAGCATCAACATGGACCTAGTCACCATAACAACTCAAATGCCTCAAATGGGAGAGACGCTCCTTGGCAAGCAGTTTCAGATGAATCCCGGCGGCAAAGGAGCCAATCAAGCGGTAGCGGCAGCACGGCTTGGTGCGGATGTTCGTTTGATTGGCTGCGTCGGCAATGACCTTTTTGGTCAGGACATCTTACAGCACCTTAGAAATGAAGGGATTGATGTGTCCGATGTGGAACCGGTTACAGATCGTACGGCCACGGCTACGATAACGGTTTACAACGCAGACAACAGTATTATTGTCGTACCGGCGGCCAACCATCATGTAACCGCATCTTTTGTCGAGTCCAAGCGAGAAGTGATCGCAGATAGTGATGTTCTTCTCGTACAGTTGGAAATACTACTGGAAGGTGTGCAAAAAGCGGTAGAAATTGCCAAAGAGAACGGAGTTACCGTCATTCTTAACCCGGCTCCCATTCAGGAACTGCCTGCGGAATTGATACGGCAAGTGGACTATCTTACGCCGAACGAACATGAGCAAATGGTATTGATGCAGCAGCTTGGCGAGGACATCAGAGAGAAGCTGATCGTTACGAAGGGAAGCCAGGGCCTGTCGTTTTGGCAGGAGGGCCGGGAACTGAACGTTCCCGCCTATAAAATCGATGTCGTGGATACGACCGGAGCCGGGGATTCCTTTAATGGCGGGTTAGCCGTTGCCCTAAGCCAAGGTATGTCGCTCAAAGCTGCTTGTGATTACGGCAATGCGGTTGCTGCCTTGTCAACCACGAAGCTCGGGGCGCAGACCGGAATGCCGACCGCAGAAGAGGTAGCACAGTTTATTCAAGGAGGAAGAAACCAATGAACAAAAGACCGATTATTATTGACACCGATCCGGGAATCGACGATGCAGTTGCCTTAGCGATAGCCTTGTACAGCGAAAAGCTGGATGTACGCTTGATTACTACCATAGCCGGGAATGTGGGCTTGGATAAGGTTACGTTGAACGCCTTGAAATTGCTGAAGTTTTTCAAGAAAGAAATTCCGGTGGCGATGGGCGCCGATAGACCCTTGATCAAAGAACCGATTGATGCGAGCAATGTACACGGATCAACGGGGATGGACGGCTACGATTTTGAAGAGCCGACGAAGGAACTGCTCTTGAAGGAGAATGCGGTCAATGCCATGTACCGGGTCATCATGGAAAGCGAGCAGCCGATTACTTTGGTTCCGATCGGTCCTTTGACAAATATTGCGCTGCTGCTCAAAGTGTATCCGGAAGTGAAAGAGAAAATTGCCGAGATTGTACTCATGGGCGGTTCAACGGGACGCGGCAATGCCGGAGTTATGGCGGAATTCAACATATATGCCGATCCGGAAGCGGCCAAAATTGTGTTCCAGAGCAATCTGCCTGTCGTCATGGCCGGGCTTGACGTTGGATGGAAGGCGCTCGTGTACCCGGAAGACAGCGAGCAGCTGAAAGACATGAACGAAACCGGAAGAATGATCTATCAACTGTTCCAAAAATATAGAGGCGGCAGCATGAAGACGGGATTGAAGATGTACGACAGCTGCGCGATCGCCTATCTCCTGCAGCCTGAAATGTTCACGGTGGCGGACACATTCGTGGATGTTGAGATTCACGGCTCATTAACATCAGGCTGTACCGTCGTTGACTTGAAAGGATATTTGGGACAGGCCGCCAACGCCAAAGTATGTGTCGATATCGATCCGCAAATGTTCAAAAAGTGGTTCATGGAAAGCTTAAGCAAGTGCAACTAAGCTGAACCTTGCTCTGCCGGTTCTTTTTTACCAATGACTACCTGATCTGATCTGTTACACCCAATCTGCATCTTAGGAGGAAACCAGCTATGGGCTCTAATGTAGTCATGTACGGCTCAGCGATTATTGCTGTACTTATCGTGATTTATATGCTAATCAAGAAAATGGATATCAAGATTACGCTTTTTCTGATGGGGATCATTTTGATTCTGGTCGCCACAGCTATGGGCAACGATATCGCCGTCAAGGGTTTCGAATCGACGGGCTCTATATGGCTGGATCCGCTGCAGGTCATCGTTACTCAGTTCAAGCAGACATTCGCGGCTGCGGGCTTCATCATTCTTCTGCTTGGAGGCTACACCGCCTACATGTCCTCCATCGGAGCGAACGAAGTGACGGTCAGCGCCTTAACGAAGCCTATTTCCAAGATAAAGTCGCCTTATATTCTGGTACCGATCGTATTTTTGTTAGGAAATTTATTGTCTCTCGTTATTCCGAGTGCGTCTAACTTGGCGATCATTTTGCTGGCAACCTTGTATCCGATTTTAAGAAAAGCGGGCATGTCGGCGCTTTCCGCGGCAGCAGTCATCGCTACATCCGCCACGATCGTTCCTACGCCGCTGGGAAGCGACAACGTCGCCATCGCAGAAGAATTGGCCAAGCATGCGCTGTTCGCCAACTTGACGGTAACGGACTATGCGTTCAGATATCATGCTGTCGTATCTATTCCGACCTTAATCTTTATCGCTCTGGTTCATTATTACTGGCAGAAGCGCATGGACAAGAAAGCAAGCCATTTGCAGGCCGACGCCGAAGTGAACCATGAATCCAAGGAAGACATCGAGATCAAAGGCGGCAAGCTGTTCAAAACGGTTTATGCGATCCTGCCGATCTTCCCGATCATTCTTCTGCTGGGTACTTACGCGGTTAAGCTTACGACAGGCAATGCCATAGAGCTCAGCGTAGAGTCGGCGACCTTGGTATCGCTCGTGCTGGCCATCCTTTGCGAACTCATTCGCCACAAAGGCGACAAAAGCGTGCTGGAAAAAACGGAATCCTTCTTTAAAGGAATGGGCGGAGCGGTTCCGATCGTCGCCCTGCTGGTTGCCGCTTCCGTCTTTGTTACAGGGCTGAAATCCATCGGCTTGGTGGATGCGCTGCAGCAATCGATGCAGAATATCCAAGGAAACGGAATGGACTTCGTTCTGCCGCTTATCCTGGTAGCCATTACTGCGCTAATCGTTATTCTTAGCGGCAGCGGCACGGCCTTGATCTTCGCCATGGTGCCGCTGATGGTTCCATTAGCCGATGCAGCGGGCATTAGCCCGATAGCGATCTCGGTGCCGATGGGACTTGCGGGCAACTTGTTCCGTGCGGTGTCCCCGGTTGCTGCCGTCGTGCTGATCGTTGCCGGTACGGTGAAGACGGATCCGATCGCTATTGTAAAAAGAACGTCGGTTCCTATGATCGCAGGCGTGATCTTTATGTTCGTCCTGTCGATGGTTCTCTTTCTCTAAACTGAAATTCATCATAGTGCCATAGTCACTCATTTTCCCTTCATGGATTCGTATGATCGTTAACGAAAACGAAGGGGATGGAGTGATTATGGCATTTTTTTTAAAAATATAAGAAAGTATAAGTTTTCATAATACTTGTTCTTATATTTCATCGGTAAACGCGCCCGTCCTAAGGACGGCGATAGCCGTTTATCCTTGCCACATATAGAATTTACAAGTTTTTGCTTCCTTAATCCCATCAAACTCTATTTGGCGATATAAACAACCTTTAAAAGCGGTCGCTCATCCTCGATGAACTAAGATAATTATTTTTTATTGACACGTCATATTATTAATAGTAATATTATGACTATGAAAAACACGATTAAAAAATCACCCGTCGCTCTAGCCGTACTTTGTTTTCTGATTGAAGAGCCTATGCATCCTTATCGAATGCAGCAGCTTATTAAGGAGAGGGGGAAAGACGAAGTTATAAACGTTCGCCACCGAACGAGTATTTACCAGACGATCGAACGCTTGCATCGGGACGGAGCCATTGCCATCCAGGGCAAGAAGAAAAATGAAGGGAGACCGGATTTAATTGTTTATGAAATCACGGATCTGGGACGAAATGCCGCATATTCATGGATCCGGGAAATGATCTCCAAGCCGGCTCAGGAGTTTTTAGAATTTCCCGCTGCGGTTTCATTCCTGGCCATGTTAACGCCTCAAGATGTCGCATTGCTCTTCAAACAAAGAATAGACGCCCTTGAAAATACACTTGCCCGACTTCAAGATCAGTTTGAGATAGGGGCATCACTGGGTCTGCCGCGCTTATTTTTACTTGAGGCCGAATATCAACGAACATTGCTTGTCGCTGAAGTGGAATGGCTCCAATCCGTAATCGCCGATATACAATCGCACAAGCTGACATGGAGCATGGAAGAGCTGCGGGAGAAAGCCGAGCAAATAGATAACCGTATGGAGTGAAAAATAAACTAATTTACGAAAGGGCGTAATTAGATGAACAAGACACTAAATAACTCTTCATCATTCGATGAATCGGTTCCTGTCCTCGTAGTAGGAGGAAGTTTGGTAGGTCTATCCTTCTCCCTATTTCTGGCCAGGCAAGGAATTAAACCGTTAGTCGTCGAACGCCATCCGGGGACGGCGATTCACCCGCGCGTGTCGAGCCTGACTGCCCGAACAATGGAAATATTCCGTTCGGCCGGCATCGAGGACGAAATTCGCCGTGAAGAGCCCCCTTTCCCTAGGGAATTCGGCGTCATGTTTGTAGAGAGCTTGGCCGGGGAAATGTTTGATAACCTGATGGAAGATATGAGTGCTTACTTTACGGATGCCAGCCCTGTTGAAGGAAACGGCATCGCACAAGATCTGCTTGAGCCGGTCCTCCGGGAACAGGCTGAGAAAGCCGGTGTCGATTTGCGCTACAACACGGAGTTGATCGAATTCGAAACGGATGCGGACGGCATCTCGGCTACGATTCGCGATCGAATCAGCGGCGAAACGCGCCGTGTTCGGTCCGGGTATATGGTCGGAGCGGATGGCAGTAAAAGTGGAACCCGCGCACAATTAGGGATTGGTCAGCATGGAGAAGGTACGCTCTGCCACCTGATCAGCATCGTTTTCGATGCGGACATTCATGACCTGTTTGGTAGACAAAACGCTCATATGTGTTTTCTCGCCAATGATACCGTAAGCGGAAGTCTCGTTCTGTACCCCGGAACTTTCAGGCGGCCTCATATATACCGGTTGGACGTTGTATTTGATCCTGAAGAGGAAACCATCGACGATTATCCGGAGGAGCGCTGCATTGAATTAGTTAGGGCCGCCATCGGAATTTCTGACATCCCGGTTACAATCAGAAAGATATTGACTTGGGAAATGGCCGGCCGTGTAGCTGACCGCTTCCAAGAAGGGCGCATCTTTTTGGTTGGCGATTCCGCACGGGTTCAACCTCCAAGCGGCGGCTTGGGAGGTAATACCGGTATCGCCGAAGCGCAGAACCTCGCCTGGAAGCTGGCCGCCGTCCTGCGCGATGAAGCCGGTCCGGCTTTGCTTGCTACTTATGATGCTGAGCGGCGGCCCATCGCGGATTACACGGTAGAGCAGGTCATTATGCTTTCCCAGCAGCGCGAACATGAAGGATCGGAAGGGATTACGGTAAACACCCTGCATGTCAATATGGGTTATCGTTATCAAGCCGGCGCAATCGTACCGGAAGCCGACGGGATGAACCTCCCCATGGTACAGCCGCCCGAGTTATGGACGGGACAGCCGGGAACCCGCGCTGCGCACATCGTTCTCGAACGGAACGGCCAACCTATTTCAACGTTGGATCTATTTGGTTCCCGCTTTGTCCTGCTCGTTGGCCCAGACGGACAGAACGCGTTGGAGGCTGCTCAACATGTTAAAGATACACTCCGTCTTCCGATGGATATTTATCAGATTGGCGGTCATAGAGCTGACTTCAGCAATCCTGGGAACGATTTTCTTGACGCATACGGAATCACTTCCACGGGGGCTATCCTCGTGCGGCCGGACGGGTACATCGGATGGCGAACAACGGCTGCCGAGGGGAATAAGGAAGAACTGGAACAAGTTATCACCCATGCGCTGTCAACCATCCTCTCGTTAAATACATTCTAAAAAGGAAAGGAAGATCATCATGCTTACTTTTGAATATTCCGAAAGCTATGAGTATCCGGCCTCTATCGTTTTTGCACGCCTCATCGATCTAAAGGGGCGAGCTTCCTGGATGAAAGGCATTATTGAGAATCGAGTCACTCCTGAAGAACCTGCCCGGTTGGGGACCAACTATTTCGAAAGCGGAAAATATTCAGGCTTTAAGAGCGAAAAAAATATGGTCGTGACCGAACTTGTTCAGGATCAATTGTTGACCATAGAGACGGTTCCCGGCGAAAAACAATTTTTTCGTGAAACCTATCGTATTGAGCCGATCTCCGAAAAATCCTGCCGTGTTCATTTCACCATTCAGGTTGACAATGTTCCGAAGGTAGCCGAATTTTTCATGCGCCAATCGATGAAGAAGGAGCAGCCGAAAACAGCGGCCGGCTTGAAGGCCGTGCTTAATAGCTAACCTTAAAGCAGCAGCTTGATCATTGCCTCGATGCCAATCGATACCGGCTGTGACGGCTCTCGATCGTTGCCATATGAAAATCTCCGTATGATTCACTAAATGGAAGGAGCAAAAAATGAAACAACAAGAAGATCTGCTGGCCTGCCAACTTCAACTGCAGACTGAAGCATCTGCGATTGTGGAAGAGTTGAACCTTGACCAATTGCTGAAGGCAGCCGGTACCCCCGTGAAAGTAGGGAGTGCGGCACTTGGATTAATGGCTTGGAGAGACCTCGATATGACGGTCGTTTGCTCCAAGTTGAACATCGCTGCAATTACCGGAATTGCTTCACAATTGATGTCCAATCCCGGTATCCGGGATTTGAAATTCATTAACGATACCGGGAAATGGAACACCGACCCGGCCTACCCTGACGGTTATTTTCTCGGGATGACGTATGAGTCCAGGAACGGAAACAAATGGGAGCTGGATATTTGGTTCGTAGATGAACCGGAAAAACAACCCGATCTGCAGCATGTTCGCACGATGCCCGATCGTCTTACTCCCGCAGCAATTATTTCTATTTTAAGTATTAAAACCATATGGGCATCACGGGCCGAGTATGGGGAACAAGTGAAAAGCTTCGATATCTATACCGCCGTTTTAGACCATAATGTGCGCACGCCTGCCGAATTCGAGCAATGGCTGCAAGGCCGTAACGATATATCTCTTTGAACGGCCATTAATGCAGAGAAGGGGGAAACCAGATGCCCGATTTTTCTACCTTAATTACGTATGTGATTGTTGTTATAGGTCTATTTTTGATTCCAGGCCCGGCCGTTCTTCTTACAATTACCCGTACCGTTCAGAACGGGCGCAAAGGAGGCATTATGGCGGGGCTCGGCATCGCAACCGGGGATTTCCTTCACACGTTATTTGCTGCCGTGGGGCTTTCCGCCATACTGATGACCTCGGCTCTCGCTTTCAATGTCGTCAAATATGCGGGGGTGGCGTACTTGTTATATCTGGGGATTTGCGAAATGATAAGGAAGCCCTCCGAACCGCAACTTCCAAAGGTTGAGTCGGCAGGAGCCTTAAAGTCATATGTATCGGCTACTTTGGCAGAGGTTCTTAATCCGAAGACGGCGCTGTTCTTTCTGGCGTTCCTGCCTCAATTTGTTCATCATGAACGAGGTGAAGCCGTAATGCAGTTTTTGATACTTGGATTCATCTTCGTCATACTAAGTATATTGTATACAACCACAATTGTATTAAGTGTCTCTACGCTTGGTAAAATGGTTAAACGGACGGCATGGATAAACCGTTTAAGCCGTTGGAGCGGCAAGCTCGTCGGAACGATCTATATCGGGTTGGGCTTGAAGGTTGCGTTCCAAAGACAGTAATGACGAGAATGGTCTGCAGCTCTTCCGGTTGGTACTTCGAATATAGCTCAAGCATGGCATCGTTCAGCGGCGCAACCGTTCACTCTAACTATAATCAGGGCTATCGCCATTTCGGCCGATAGCCTTATTGCGGTGCCCTTCTTGCGACCGTCATTGACGAATTCCGGACAGACTGCCGCACCCCACCCTACAGAGCCATCTTGCTGCCGTGAACCTTCCCCAAGCTCTCTATCCTTGCTCCCCTTGAATGTCCTGGCATTTCAGCAATTGCTTGTAGCTCTTGTTCCATTCTATCATGCACTCGATGATCGGGATTAACTGCCGGCCATGCGGGGTCAAGGAATATTCCACCTTCGCGGGGAACACAGGATAGACCTCGCGGTGTACCAGAAGATCATCCTCCAGCTCCCGTAACTGGGTGGTCAGCGTTTTTTGCGTGATGGGCTGCAGCATTTTCTTGAGCTCGCAAAAGCGGATGGTGTCGTTGCGCAAATGCCACAAAATCATTGCCTTCCATTTCCCGCTTATAATCGAAAAGTCAAAATCCTTTTGACATATTGACATTTTTCTGGCCGGGTCCATAGTTTATCCTCCTCCTGTAGTATCCTTTTGCATACCTGGTATCCTAAATGTGCGCTATTCCCAAGTTTACTTATAGGAATTATAATAAAATTAATGTTCAGAAAAATCAAACGGGAATTGAGGTGAAGACCCCTTTGCTCCAGAAATTTGATGTCATCATTGTAGGGGCGGGCTCCTTCGGCATGAGCACGGGCTATCAGTTGGCCAAGCGGGGAGTCTCTGTACTGCTGATCGATGCGCACGATCCGCCCCACAGCTATGGGAGCCATCATGGAACGACACGCATAGTGAGAGGGGCCTATACGATGGGCGAAAGCTACGTAAAGCTTGCCCTGCGTTCGATAGAGCTGTGGAAGAAGCTGGAGCGGGAAGCGGCGGAGGTGCCGGGGACTTTAGGCCAAGACTATGCCACTCTCTATGATCCTATTGGTGTAATCAGCATCGGTCCGCGCGGGTCCCGCTTTATCCGGAGCAAAACAGAGAGCTGCATAGCTTTCGGCATACCGTATGAAGCGCTCAATGCACAGCAAATCCAGGAGCGCTGGCCGGGATTTTCCGTGCCTTCTCATATGGAAGGCCTTTATGAGCCGGAGGGCGGCATTCTGTACAGCGAACAGATTATTGCAAGCTATAGAGCGTTGGCCGTTCATTATGGAGCGAAGCTGCTGCCCAACACCAAGGTGCTGCAACTGGTCTCGGAAGCCGGGGAGCCCTTAGTGGTTACAGAGCGCGGCAGCTTCACCGCAGGCAGCGTCCTCGTCAGCGCAGGTGCGTGGTCGGCACGGGTGCTGCCGGAGCTGCACAACATCATTAAGCCGTACCGCAAACCCATTGCCTGGTTCAAAGCACCGAAGGAACGATACGGGAGAGGCCGGCTCCCCGCCTTTATTTTCAATAACGGGGGGGCTGAAGAATACTTTGGTTTCCCGGCGCTTGACGAATCGGGTTTGAAATTAGGCCGGCATGATGGCGGGTATCCCGCTTTGCCGGATCAGCCCGTACCGCCTTTCGGGGCCTATGAGGAGGATGAGGCAGAGCTTCGGCATGCGTTGAATCTATTTTTGCCGGAGGCCGGAGAGCTGCTGGCCGGACAGACCTGCTTGTACGAAAATGCTCCCGGTGAAGAGTTTATTATTGATGAGCTGCCGGGCAGAAGCCGTGTCTGGTTTGCGGGAGGAGGCTCCGGCCATGGCTTTAAATTCGCCAGCGGCATAGGAGAAGCGTTAAGCGTTGCAATGCTGAAAGGAAAGGAACACTACCCTCTCGATTGGGACGCTTTTACATTAAAAGGAGTGAATCTATAATGGCATTGTCAAAATCCGGATCTTCTTTACTTCTTTCCATTATACTTGTTTGTTCTGTTCTATTTTCCGCCTGCTCCAGTTCCAAAGCCTCCGAAGGCCAGCTTGAAGTTGTGCGAATTGGTTACCAGAAAGGCAATACGCTCAACATTTTGAAGGTAAAGGGAAATCTGGATGAGCGCCTGAAGAAGCAGGGAATCAAGATTGAGTGGAACGTGTTTCCGAGCGGCGGCACGGTGCTTGAGGCGCTGGCTGCAGGCAAAATCGACTACGGCAACGCAGCGGATGGATCGGGTGTATTTGCTCAAGCGAGCGGACAAAGCTTTGTTTACGTCGGAAGCGATCTGCCAAACCCCGAAGGCATGGGCATTATGGTGCATAAGGATTCCGGTATTGCCGGCATTGGCGATCTGAAGGGGAAGAAGGTTGCCGTTGTAAAGGGCGGCAATCATCATTATTTGACTGTGCTTGCCTTGGAAAGCTCGGGGCTTCAATATGATGATGTTGAATATGTGTATGTTAAGGATGCATCGGAGGGCAGAGCGCTGTTTGAAACGAAGCAGGTGGATGCGCTGGGCTCCTGGGATCCGTTTTTTGCCACGGTGCAAATGGATTTGCAGCCTGTAACGCTTACGGATGGAAGCCATTATTCGCCAAACCGGACCTTCTATTATGCGACCAAAGAGTTTGCCGAAGCGCATCCGGAAATCGTCAAGGCGATTCTTGAGGAAACCGATGTCTCCGACCAGTGGGCCAATGAAAATAAAGGCGAGGTTGTGAAAATGCTTGCCGGGGAGCTCGGCATAGACGAGGAAAGCCTGGCTAAAATGGTAGGGCGCAGAACCTATGGCGTAGAAGCCATTAAGAAGGAAATTATTGCTCCGCAGCAGCAGTTGGCAGATACATTTCACAAAATCGGTTTGATCGAACATTCCATTGATGTAAGTTCCTATATGCCTGTCGGGAAAGAATGGGTGCCGGATTTGAAATGATGAAGAAGCGTACGATCGTTAATTTTATGCTGCCATGGCTCCTTCCTCTTCTGATCATCGTTATATGGCAGTGGACGGCCTCTATGGAAATTGTATCCGCGAAAATTTTCCCCACTCCTGTTACGATTGCTGAAACCGGCTGGAAAATGATTGCCAATGGAGTATTGGCGGAGCATATGCTGATCAGTCTGCAGCGCGCCCTGATTGGTCTGCTGATCGGGGGAGGAATAGGATTGGCGTTGGGGATACTGAACGCCAGCTTTCATTTATCCTATCGCTTGTTCGATACAACTATCCAGATGGTAAGGAACATACCGCATCTTGCTTTAGTCCCGCTAGTTATTATATGGATCGGAATCGGAGAGTCTTCGAAAATCTTTCTGGTGGCGCTTGGCGTTATGTTTCCGGTTTATGTTAACACTTATCACGGGATAAGGAACGTCAGCAATGATTTGGTGGAAATGGGCAAAGTATACGGCTTGAAGCGCCGGGAAATTTTCAGGCACATTCTGCTGCCTGGCGCGCTGCCTTCCATTTTTGTCGGCCTGCGCTATGCGCTCGGTGTGATGTGGCTCACGCTCATTGTGGCAGAGACCATTGCGACCAATTCCGGCATTGGCTATTTGGCGATGAATGCCAGAGAGTTTATGCAGGCAGACATTATCATACTGAGCATCATTATATACGCATGCTTTGGTAAAATCGCAGATTTGCTGGCCAAATGGCTGGAAAAAGGGCTGCTTAAATGGAACCAGACTTATCATCCGTAAACATTGGTGGGAAAGGAGTTTCTCTATGACCCGTTCTGCGGTTATCCCGGAAGGAAAAAACGGGGTGCTTATTCAAATTAAGGCCGTAACCAAGTCATTCCAGCAGCATGACGTGCTCAAAAGGCTTGACATCACTTTATATCCCGGGCAATTCACCAGTATCATTGGAAAAAGCGGAAGCGGAAAAAGCACGCTGTTAAAGCTGATTTCCGGGCTGGATGCGCCGTCGGAAGGCGATATTCTGCTGGATGGAGAAGCGCTTAATGGCATTAGCGGCAGCACGACGATGATGTTTCAGGATTCGCGTCTGCTGCCGTGGAAAAGTGTGATAGATAACGTAGGAATCGGTCTGCAGGGCGAATGGAGACCTAAAGCGCTCCATTTTCTGCAGCAGGTAGGATTAGAGAATAAAGCAGAGCAGTGGCCTTCTACGCTGTCGGGCGGCCAAAAGCAGCGGGTCGCCCTGGCACGCGCATTGGTGCGCAATCCCCGGATGCTGCTGCTCGATGAGCCGCTTGGCGCGCTGGATGCTCTTACCCGGCTTGAAATGCAGCAGCTCATCGAACGGCTGTGGCTGGAGCAGCGGTTTACCGCTCTATTGGTTACCCATGATGTCAATGAGGCCATTACTTTATCCGATCGCATTCTATTGCTTGAGGATGGAGATATTGCTCTTGACATGGACATTGATCTGCCGCGTCCCCGCTCCAGAACGGACTCTCAGGTTGGGAAGTGGGAGAGACAAATTTTGGACCGCATTATGCGGAACTCTTAATATAAAATGCAGTAAAGTTGAGGACATCAGACTATGGACCGATTAGACAATATGTTTGTGTTGAGCGCGGAACAAGAACGGCGCTTGAAGGCAATCGGCGAGCTTGCGGACGGCTTTGCAGAGGAAGCCCACCGTGTGGATGCCGAGCATGATTTTGCCTATGCGCATATCGAGGCGCTGCGCAGGCTTGGTTATTTCTCGTATACTGTACCGGCTGACGAAGGGGGAGAAGGCATCTCCTTGTATGAGTTTGTCCTGTATCAGGAGCGGCTGGCGCAGGGGGATGCCTCGATTGCCTTAGGCGTCGGCTGGCATTTGGGGGTTGTATATGATCTGAATCATAAGAAGCAGTGGACGGAGGCTGCGTTGACCGATTTGAATGAGAAGATCGTCAAAGATCAGCACTTGGTGAATCGCGCAGCGACCGAGAAGGCTTCAGGGAGCCCGACACGCGGAGGCAAGCCGCTGACAACCGCCAAACGGCGGCAGGACGGTTCTTATGTGTTAAATGGCAGAAAAACGTTCACTACTCTTTCTCCTGTGCTGGATCATTTTATTGTTACGGCGAGTGTTGAAGAGGACACGGCCGAATTCCTCATCCCGCGAAATACGGCAGGTCTTCGCATCGAAGAAACCTGGCATACGCTAGGCATGCGCGGAACAGCCAGCCATGATCTGGTGCTGGAGGACGTTGTATTGCCCGAGTCTGCACTGGCCTGTCTGCTTCCCAAGAAATCAGCCTCGGCGGCAACGCCATATTTGCTTCATATACCTGCATGCTACCTTGGCATTGCGCTTGCCGCCAGGAAGGAAGCGATCAAATTTGCTTACAGCTATCATCCCAATTCCTTGCCCGCTCCGATTATCCATTTGCCGAATATCGTTCAGCAGCTTGGCCAAATCGAACTGGAGCTGCATGCAGCCAGACATTTTCTGTATAGTGTGGCGGCAAGATGGGATCGGCAGGTGCTGCCTCCTGAGCGGTTAAATGCAGAGCTGAATGCGGTGAAAGTGACCGCCGTTCAGACGGCCATGTCTGTCGTTGATAAAGCGATGCGCATCGCAGGCGCACATAGTCTTGCATTGGACCATCCGCTGCAGCGGTTGTACCGCGATGTACGATTTGGCTTGCATAACCCGCCTATGGAGGATGCTGTGCTTTCCATGCTCGGCAAGCTGGCCATTTCCGATTACGAGGACGCGTACGGGCGCGGCAATGCCCCCTCAACACGCTCTGAAGGAAGATAGTTCCCGGGATTTTTAAAGAAAGCGCCCGTTGACCGGACCGTGGGTTATACAGTCCGGCAGCGGGCGCTGCCATGGATAAAATGATTAAGGATAATAAGAGCGGAGCGCTTCTTTAATGCCCAGAGGATTTCTGCGAAGATCCTTCGCGCTGAAGAAGATATCCCCTTTAATCTCGGAATAGCGCTTGTTGTATTCCAACTGATTAATAATTTCCTGCGCACTCTGCCAGCCGGCTTCCTTCGTCCCCAGCTTATACGGAGAATGGCCGATGTACAGGTCCACTCCGGTTCCCTTCACCTCTTGCACCCACCAATCCACCAGCTTGTCATATCTGGCGGCCGGAAAGGAAAGGCTCCAGTACAGCTGCGGATTGATATAGTCGATCCATCCTTCCTTGATCCAGGTGCGAACATCGGCATACATACTGTCATATGCCGTCAGCGAGGCCTTCGTATCCGAACCGGTCTTGTCCGTCGACTGGTTGCGCCATACGCCGAACGGGCTGATTCCAAAGCGGACCTGAGGCTTGGCGCTGTCGATCGCTTGTCCGAGATCACGCACAAATGCATTGATATTGCTGCGTCTCCAGTCGGCCTTCGAGGCGATTTTGTCCGGATTATATGTCAGGAAAGTCTGGTCATCCGCAAATTCTGTATTGGACGGATAAAAATAATCATCCAGATGGACCCCGTCAATATTATAATGGTTTACCACTTCCATGATCGCGTCGATAATGTGTTGGCGCGCTTGCGGAATGCCCGGATTGATGTACAGCTTGCCGCCGGCATTGACGATCCAGTCCGGCTGCTGCTTCACAATATGGCTGGAGGCAAGCTGCTCGGTGTTGGTGTCAACGGCGGCGCGGAACGGATTGAACCAGGCATGAAACTCCATATTCCGCTTGTGGGTTTCCTCTATCATGAAGGATAGCGGATCATAATCGGGGGCAAGACCTTGAGTGCCCGTCAAATATTTGGACCAGGGGACAAGCTGCGATGGATACAAGGCGTCTGCGGCAGGACGAACCTGCACGAATACCGCGTTCATCCCTAACTCCTGCAGCTCGTCGAGCAGCTCGCGGAATTCCTCCATCTGCTGAACAGACTTGCCGTAAGAGGCTTGCGACGGCCAGTCGAGATTATAGACGGTTGATATCCATACTCCGCGCAGCTCGCTCTTCTCGCCCTTGCCATCGCTGTCCGGGGCTGCCTTCTCTGATCCCGGTAAGCCCTCTCCGGCCCCGGCAGCGGGGACAGGCGCTTCATTATCGCCCGTAGTCAATGTAATACGCTGATCCTGCTGGTTCCAGCCGACCTTCAGGCCGAGCTGCTCCGCGATAAAGCGAATCGGCACCATCGTATAACCGGATTTGTTTGCGACGGGAGCATCAAGCGCTGCGCTTTGCCCATTGACTATAGCATTCGACAATCCTTGCTTCATAATAATCAGCTTGCCGTCTCCTCCTCTGATCGTTGCTTGCCGCTCCTGCTGATTCCAGCTTACCTCTGCGCCCAATGCTTCGCTTATAAGGCGCAACGGCACCATCGTTACGTACACTTCGGGGACGATGTAGGGAGAGACGTCGCTCTCCAATCTTTTACCGTCCAATACTATTTCGATTTCCCGGGCAGAGCCGGAAGCTGCGGCGGCTTCAGCGGCCGGTGTTACCCATGCAAGAAGCATAACTGCGACCATTATCCAAACGAACCGGTTCCTTCCTCCCATCCTGCTGGCTTCCTCCTGTTTTCATTTAATCTAGTAAACTTTTCCTCTAACATTAGACGCCGGAATGTAGTATTTGTTGCACATGCAGTTGATTTCGTTTGGAGAGTTGTAGAAATCTAAGTGGATTTAGCCCCCGAGGGGACTTATTGCATGGATCGGATTTGGTGGCGCAGCAGCATGGGGGGATAATCGTATTCCCGCCTAGCTGCCATTTTGGCCTGGGAGAAGGAAAGCGTCTACCTTGAAAATCCGTCTATTTTTACTATCTGCCGGTGCCGCGGTCAGAGACATGGGGGTCTAACTGTATTTTATGCAGGTAGATTGAAGCGAAAGGGGCGAGGGGACTTGACTAGATGGAAAAACTACATTTATAATGGAGTATTTTTGCTGATATTCTTCTTTTTGTATGAAATAGATGGAGTTTTTCCATCTAGTGTTCATTTTTTGCTCTAAAGAAGCAAAACTAGCTGTATGAAATCCATTTAGACGCGCTATTCCGCTTGCACGACTCCGGCGGAAAATGGAAATAAACCCATTTTCAAGGTAGCTGTCTTATTTTGCGACTATTTAGCCATTGCCGGGAATACGTACAAGGTTGTTCTTCGGTGATGATCTTTTTTATGGGAGCGGATTTTTCCTTTTTTTGTATATAATTGGTTTTGGAACCGAATAGCGGGTATGCTGATCCCATTAAGGATATGGAGAGATAATAAGTATCGTCAAAAGGGGTGGGTGTTGTTGAGCAAAAAAAGCATAGGGGAATCCTTGAAAATATTGCTTGTTCTGGCTGGAATTATACTCGTTCTGATCGTTATTCTAGGATTTTCAGTCTACTCGTTACTAAGCTTCAATTTTATCCATATCCGGATTTCATCGATCGGTTCGGTGTTCGCTTTTATGGGGTTAGTCCTGCTGGGGACGGGGGTTTTGGGTATCGTAGGCACCTTGCTGGACAGCTTGAGAAGGCATTTGCTTAAGGAACGCTTCCAATTATCCGTTAAGATCCTGCAGGAGCTCGTGCTGATTGCCGTTTTTGGAGTGATCATTCATACAATTGACCAATGGATCGATGGAATAGAGATCGGGAATGTACTAACGGAAATTTTGTTGACTCTTTTCTTATACGGGCTTATCGCCCTTCTTGGAAAGCTGGGCAAGCAAATTCGGAAGCAGGATGCCGAAGAGATAGCCAGGCGCCGCTTATGAACGATAAGCCGGCACGCAAAAAAACCGAGGGCTCCCCTCGGTCTATAGTATTCGCGGCAAAAAAACAGATCCCGCTAATGCGCGGTTTGTCCGCCGTCCACGGTGAAGGTTTGACCGGCCGCGAAGCTGGCGGACGGCGAGGACAAGAAAACAACCATTTCCGCGATCTCTTCCGGTTTGGCAGGCCGTCCTGCCGGTACATTGCCGACAACCGTCTTCCGAAATTCGGGGTCGTCCATCCATCCTTTGGTCATCGGAGTCTCCGTAAGTCCCGGCGCAACCGCGTTCACCCGAATGCCCTGCGACGCATATTCGATCCCTGCCGCTTTGGTCAATCCGACCACGCCATGTTTCGCGGCAACGTAAGGAGCCATGAACGGGTCTGCAATCAGCCCGGCTACGGAAGCCGTATTCACAATCGTACCGCCGCCGGACTTGAGCATCGCTTCAATTTCGTATTTCATCGCCAGGAAGACGCCCTTCAGGTCAACGGCAATCGTTTGATCGAAATCTTTCTCATTCATTTCAACGAACGGCTTGGTCGGCGGCAGGATACCGGCGTTATTAAATGCGTGATCCAACCGGCCGAACCGGGCGACCGTCTGCTCTATTAATGCTGCGACTTGTGCGGCGTTCGAAACGTCGGTTTTGATAAACACAGCTTCTCTTCCCATCGCTTCAATCTGCTTCACGGTTTCCTGGCTGCGGTCGTCCACATCGCCAATCGCGATGGACGCCCCCCGTTTCGCAAACGCCAGCGCAGCGGCCCGTCCGATCCCTGTCGCCGCTCCCGTAATCATTACCGTTTTGTTGTCAAAATCGTTAAGAGTTGTCATGTCACCCTCCTGTTGAGCACCTGATGAATGTTGCTGCGATTGAAGCCGGTATTTCGCTAATTGTATACTATGCCGCCGTCAATCATCACCGATTGTCCGGTCATATAATCAGAGTCCGGGGATGCTAGATAGGAAACGAAGTTCGCCACATCTTCCGGCTCTTGAGTGCGGCCTAATGCAATATCTTCTGCAAATTTTTTGAAGGCTTCTCCTTTTTGCAACCCCATATATCCGACCATCGCCGCATCAATGCGATCCCACATGCCTGTTCCGACAATTCCGGGACAATAGGCGTTGACGGTGATTTTATCTTTGGCAAGCTCCTGCGCGGCGACCTGGGTCAATGCGCGGACAGCAAATTTGGAAGCCGAATAGATCCCGAGCATGGCAAAGCCCCGGTGTCCTGCAATGCTGCAGGCGTTGATTATTTTCCCGCCGGTTTCTTGTTTTTTCATTTGTTCGGCCGCCGCTTGAATGCCGTATAATACACCGAATACGTTCACTTGAAAAAGCTTTTCCAGCTTGGCCGGCTCGACATCCGTTAGCGGCGATACCTGGTCAATTCCCGCGTTATTGACAAAAACATCGACTCTTTCAAAGTGATCGACCGCCGTCTTGACTAAAGTTTTTTGATCCTGCTGCTTGGAAACATCGCCAACGAATGAAGCAACATGGATGTTCTGTTCTTTAAATTCATTGACTGTAGCGTTAAGCACTTCTTCGTTCATATCGCTTAAGACGATGGCGAAGCCGTCATGTGCCAACCGTTTAGCGATACCTTTCCCGATTCCTTGCCCTGCACCCGTAATGACTGCTACTTTTTGGCTGTTCTTCATTGATCATCATCTCCTGAGGCATAGTTGTCTATTTTCGTCTGGAAATAGGATGGAATAAACGTATTATGTTCCATTCATCCATTGATTAGTCGTCAATTTCTCTGGAGTGATCGACCGTTCTGACGTCAGGAATGCAGCACAATGAGCAGTAAACGCAGTTGCTTTGATGAGGGACAAAATTGCACCATTGAATAACGGCGTAGCGCGGATTCTCAAGATTCAAGTGGATTCAGGGTTCGACAATGTGTTGATATTATGGATTTTAAACAGCGGGTCAAAACACAAGAAGCAAGTGAATTGTTCGGAATGCGATTGGAAAATTGACATGGTATCGATGGTTTGCTATGACGACGTGATGCCGGGAAAGAATAAACAGACTGATTTAATTCCGAGTGGCCGCTATCGGATTTCTAGTATTTTTCTTAGTACAAGCAATGATATAATCAGGTCATGGACTTGAATAGCGGTGGATCGTGACCACGGCGCAGCTTCCCGTTAGATAGGGGGTGAGGCCGGTGGTCGCACTTGTGGCGCTACTGGGATATTCAACGGATTCGCTAGTAGGAACTAAATTGGTTTTTCCAAGTGTTCTATTCCCTAAAAAATATATTTGAAAAAAAGTTAAATAAACCGTAACATCTTTCATTGTGAGATTTGTTAGAATCTGTAAACTTCGATAAAAAAGGAGCCCGACTTCCTTTTCGAACATCGTAAAATATTGGGATAATAATGGGGGGAGCTTTAAGGCTCCCTTTCTTTATGGTGCAACTATTTGATGGAAAACATCGTTTTGAAGGTAGGGGGTGGCGGGTTTGCTTAAAGCAAGGATTCCTATATATATGAGTATGTTGCTTGTACTGATCGCATTGTTCGTTGTTGGGTGCGACGGCCCAAACAACGATGACACGAAGGGGAAGGTTATGAGTTTAACCGGCGTGTTAAAAAGTGATTTTTCAAATGTAAATGAAATCGATGTACAATTCAGTGATGGAAACAAGTTTTCAGTTACTGATTCGAAAACAATCCAAGATATTGTTTCCCGGATCAAGAGCATTGAGGTTCGAGAAACAGATAGTAAAGGCGTCGGGTATTTGTATTTTTTTGATTTGAAAGACGGAAATCAAACGTATCGTTTGGATAGTAATTTGACATTTGGCGGAAAGAATTACGAATCCACTAACGATAATTCAAAAAAACTAAATGATTTTATTCTAAAATTAGGTAGAGACAGAATTCCTGGGTTGCTTCCAGGTGTGCAGTAAGGGCGGGGATGGCACCACACCCTACGTACGCACTACCGCCACCACTGTCCTCGGAGATGATGTCTATGTTCTGTGCTCAGAACTCCAATACGACCAGAATTTCATCTACAGAATAAACCTGAAAACGAATAAGACCGAGAGGGTAGTGAACTCGGGAGTCAGATGGTTCCAGATAATCGATAACAAATTGTACTATGTAAAAGACGAGGATAACATGTTATATTCTTCTGCGCTAGACGGGACGGGTGAAATGAAACTGTCCGACCATGCCGTGTCATGGTTTGACAGCATCGCCGGCAAAGTATTTTATACAACCGAGAAGGATACGAACCGATTCGAGCTGTACCAGGCCGAACCGAACGGGAAAGATCCGCTTGTATGGAAAACGCCAATAGCCGGCGTGCAAGTGTTGAACGACCGGCTCATCTGCCATGTTGGCGAAAATGATGATTACGGCGTCGTACTGCTGGATGGTTCAGGTCAACTGGTGCTGAAAGTGGCGGATCCGATCTCTCGTGTGCTTACTTCGGATGAAGGGGTTTTACTTAAATCTGCTCGAGATCCCTCGGTCAAATTCATTCGTTGAACGAAAAAAAACCGGACGAAAAGGCGCTCCTGCCTTTCCCGTCCGGTTTCTTCCATATATGCTCTTTCCCGCATCCACTAGAAAAACGATTCGTGTTTCCGAATCCTAAAAATGTATGTCCAAGTTGCGGACTTCTTACGAACCGTAAAGAATCCCTCGAAAAATCTTTGCTTTCATTGTAACATAGGCGAGAGGAATAGCCGCAAGGAAAGCCCTACGAAAGGAAAGAGGGGGAGGGGTATGAGAAGAACGAAAATTGCAATATACCTCTTTATATTCGTCTTAATTCTAACCGGTATACGACTCGCCTGGTTACAAATACAGGGTTCATCGAGAGCTGTAGCAGTTTCCGGAGGTGTGCTGGATTTAAGCGAGTGGAACAAAGAGCAAGCTCCGCTATTGTTACTGAACGGAGAATGGTTTTTTTATCCCAACGAACTGATCCATTCTAAAATGGAGCCCATAACGGAACAAAAACTCGTACAACTGCCGTCAAGCTGGGAAGATGAGCTTCCGGAAGGAGTGGGTTATGCGTCGTATCGGTTAAGGCTCATGTTACACCCGGCGTCCTCAGGTGCCTACAGCATACGCGTCCCCTCCATTCCGTCATCGTCCGCATTGTACGTGAACGGAGAACGGATTGCGGGCTCCGGTAATCCTGCGGCACGAGAGGAAGATTTCATACCCGGCAACCTTCCGTATATAGGGACGTTTATCCCGGATCAAGGCATTGTCGATATTGTCATTCATGTAGCCAATTACGATAATCACGCTATAAACGGAATTATGCAGCCGATCAAGTTTGGGACGGAAGAGGCGATTCGCAAGGCGTATTCGGTATCAGCAGGGCTTCAAGCTGCGATATTTCTGTTTCTGTTCATGCATGCCGCATATGCTGTCGCCCTATTCGCTATGGGAGCCCGTCATAAAGCGCTGCTTTCTTTCTCTATGCTGATGCTTAGCGCAATGCTGTCTATTATTACGGATGATGACCGCATTTTGTTGGACTGGTTTGGAATTGGTTATCTTTGGGGGTGGAAGCTGTACTACCTATCGTTTCTCGGTGTATCTGTTTTCCTGTTGAAGTTTACCAATGATCTGCTGACATCCTTCGTGCGGCTTGCTCTCTTTACACGCTGGTACGGTATAATTTGTGCGATTTATGCAGCTTGCGTCGTGATTTTGCCTCCCGACATATTGAGCTATACGGACCTGCTTCATACCTTGCTGACTCTGGTGCCTTTTGTCCTGGTGCCGCTATATGTTTATCGTGCAATACGGCAAGGCTATCAGGATATGATCTATATTTTGTTCGCAATGACGGCTTTCACCGCAAGTACCCTGTGGGGGGTTCTCAAGACAGCCGGTCTGGTCAGCAGCGACTACTACCCTTTCGATTTGTTGGCCGGGTTTTCTTGTTTGGCCTTGTTTTGGTTCAAGGATTATTTTCGCCATTCTGAGAAAACGGCTAAGCTTACACGGCAATTGCAGGCACAGGACAAACAGAAAGACGAATTTCTGGTCGCTACTTCCCATGAACTGAGAAATCCGCTGCACGGTATAATGAATATGGCACAAGCCGTTATGGACAGCGGGGGAAGTATAGATAATGGGAGCAACCGGGCGCGAATGGAGCTGCTTCTTGCGGTTGGCAAGCGAATGTCCGTGCTGTTGGACGATCTGATGGATCTGAAGCGATTTAAGGAAGGACGCGTACGAATTTATCCGGCCAAACTCCATCTGTCCAATGTAACGGCAGGTGTATTGGATATGATTCGCTACCTCGCCGAAGGGAAGCCGATTGAGCTTAAGAGCGAAGTTCCGGCTTCGTTACCTCCCGTATATGCAGACGAGAATCGGCTCATCCAGATATTGTTCAATCTAATTCACAATGCAGTCAAATTTACGAATGAAGGCATAATCCGAGTTCGTGCTTTCGACAAGGATGGAAAAGTACATATCGAAATATCCGATACTGGAATCGGGATGGATGAGCAGACGGTAAGCCGCATTTTCCTGCCCTACGAACAAGGGCCTTCCGATGAGTCCGGTAAAGCGACGGGGTTAGGCTTGGGGCTGGCAATTACAAAGCAGCTAGTCGAGCTGCATGGAGGCTCACTATCAGTAACATCGACGCCTGGTCAGGGGTCGGTATTCGTATTTACACTGCCGGTCGCTGACATCGAGAATGAGATTCCGGACAGCATGATCGAAGAAAATCCCGCCAGTTACGTCGCCGCTTCGGCTGAAGCAGCCGCTGCCCTGTCGGAATACAAGGGTAGCGACAGGCCGCGTATCCTGGCTGTGGATGACGATCCCGTCAATTTGCGTGTCCTCCAAAGTGTTCTGCCGTCAGAAAGCTATGAACTCGCGACGGCAGTAAGTGGAGCCGAAGCGCTCTCCCTTCTGGAACAAGGAAATTGGGATTTACTGATCGCTGATGTCATGATGCCGGGCATGTCGGGATATGAATTGGCCCGGCGCGTCAGAGAACTTTTCTCGCTTACAGAGCTGCCGATTCTGCTGCTTACGGCACGCAGCCGTACCGAGGATATCGAAGCCGGCTTCCGCGCCGGGGCGAACGACTACGTTACGAAACCGGTCGATTCGCTTGAATTGAAGTCGCGGGTTCGCGCTTTGACGGAGGTCGTCCGCGCCGCGCGCAACCAGGCACGTATGGAGGCTGCATGGCTGCAAGCACAGATCAGACCGCATTTTCTGTTTAATGCACTTAACTCTATTTCTGCATTAAGTGAAATCGACATCCGCCAAATGCAGGCTTTGCTCGAAAGCTTCGGACAATACTTGAGAACCAGCTTCGATTTTCAAAATACGGATCAGCTTGTCCCATTGCAAAAGGAGCTCGAGCTCGTCCGTGCTTATTTATATATTGAGAAGGTGCGGTTCAGGAGCCGTATTCACGTCGAATGGAATATAGATGATAATCTGAAGCTATCGATTCCTCCGCTCACACTCCAGCCGCTGGTTGAAAATGCGGTTCGTCACGGAGTGCTTGCCCGCAAGCAAGGGGGGAGGATTGCGATTACCGTTGCCGAC
Source organism: Paenibacillus sp. SAFN-117 (assembly GCF_051966115.1). NCBI lineage: Bacteria > Bacillati > Bacillota > Bacilli > Caryophanales > Paenibacillaceae > Paenibacillus > Paenibacillus sp. SAFN-117. The sequence continues at coordinate 67,968 of NZ_JBQCLK010000013.1, read as the reverse complement.
ATGGGAACGCATGCTGTCGTGTCGGTAAGGGACGACGGCATCGGCATGGACGAAGACGTCATTCGGCAAGTGCTGCAGAAGAAAGACATGGATGGCAGGAGAAAAGGAATCGGACTCTACAACACCAATTTCCGGCTGAAGCAGCTTTATGGCGAAGGATTGCAAATTGTCAGCAATCCAGGCCAAGGAACGACCATCACCTTCTCCGTACATAAATAAAAATGTATTATCACAGCAATTTCTACATTTTAAAGATGGAAACCACATGCTGATCCGGCCGGACTAGTGCAAATACGAAATCGTTGGATAGTTTACGGTAAGAAGAGTTTACGTTCGGATGAACAAGCTTCCTGCCGGCCGGGAAGCTGAACTCTTTCATTATGTTTTCGAACAGCCTCTGCTCTTGTTCAGGGTGATGCTTTCCAATGGAGATAAGCGTATGGGAGCGATCCATGCCGGAAAGAGGGTGGGGGCCCTTATCCGCTGCGATGTAAGGAACCCTTTTGCCCAACTGCCATGGGCCATAGGAGCTTAAGGAAAGAACTCCACTCGGAACATATTGATCGGAAGCCCCCGAAACGGGCAATGCTTGGCTTAATAATGCCTCTTTCTCCAGCGCGGATCTTCCGAATGAAGAAATGCGGCCAAAGTTCCTTAAGACGAATGCCCGTCCTGCTGCCAGAAGCGGATGGGTTATCGCCATGTTTCTAAAAATCATCGCATTGTTGTTTTGGATTTCATTCGCTCCCTCTCTTTGTTCTTTGGAATAATCTTCAAGCAATTTATCGGAATCGGGATGATTCTGCATAGCCAGCGCCAGCCTCCAAGCCAGTCTCCAGGCTCCGAGCACTCCGACCATCATCCCCGCACCGGCCGAAGGGCCCATGGCATGTGCCGCATCTCCCGCCAACAGCCATCTTCCTTTTCGATAATGATCGCTCTGCCCTTGCCCCAATCGGAACGCGCTTGCCCAAAGCAGACGTTTGACTTTGGCATCCGGCAATTTTTCCTTTAATAATCGATGGATAAATTCCGGGCTTGTAGCCTCGCTTCTGCTTTCTTCTTTATTGATTCGGTAAATGAGTCTCCAGCGGCCGGGAGCAAAGTAGAAGAACCCATAGGGACGTTGGGGATCCAATACAATATTTGAGATGTCCTGCGAAAGCCCGCATTTCAATTCAAAATCTGCAACGGCCGAATCCATGCCGTAATCCCTCCATGTTTTTCCGATGTTCAGTTTCTCCCGAATGAGCGACTTGGCCCCGTCACATCCAACCCCCCATGGGGATTCCAGCTCGTAAATCCGATCATGACATTGAACTTTGACCGTTATGGCGTGCTCCGTTTGCCCGATATCGATTACTTTATGCCCTCTGTTAATTTCAACATAACCCGTGGACCGTGCCGCTTCTTCCAAAATCATTTCCGTATCATGCTGCGGCAACTGCAGGGAGAAAGGGTAGGGGGACGCTATGCCTTCGAAAGACCAGCTAAGCAATTTTCCACGGCGGCTTTCAAACTGATGACAAGTGCGAAGAACCCCTTTCTTATAAAAAGGGTGATAAATCCCCAGCCATTCCAACAATTCCAGTCCTCTCGGCATCCATGTGATCGCTCTGGATTCGTCCGGCGAAGTAGCCTTGTCCCGAGCTTCCAGAACGATAGAAGGAATCCCGTAACGAGACAGGGCAATGGATAATGTCAGTCCGACCGGTCCTCCGCCTATGATGATCACTTTGTTTATTGAAGCATTCATTCTGTTCATCCTTCATTTATTTATTAAGTACTTACTAAGTGAAATTTATCAGGGAATGTTCGAGTTGTCAAATCCGCCTTATGGGGTTGACTGTTTTCCAATCGGTCTTATGGTTACAATGAGAATATCAGACTGCTCTATAAAGTTTCGCAGAAGGGGGAGACGATCATTCGTTATTTGTACGAATTTATCAAGCATCCCGACGATTTACCCGTCAAGCTGTTCGTCAACAGCGTCAATCATGTCCGCTTCCATTGGCATAAAGAAGTCGAAATGATCTATGTGCTTCAGGGCTCGGTTCTGGTCTACGTCGATCAGCGCCAATTCATTCTGCATCAGGACGATATCATCGTAATTAACAGCATGTCGGTTCATCAGATCGAGCGAACGCAGGAGGATAATGTGCTGTTGACCTGGCAGTTTAATCCGGAATGGCTGGGCGGAGATGCTCTGATCGAATGCAATTCCACGGTTCAGAGCGAACGCAACCGCTCGAGGTATGACAGAATTCGCCGCGATCTGGCCCGAATCGTGCAAGAAATGAATAAGAAAGCGCCGGGCTATCGCAGTTACGCAATCGGCCGCATGCAATTGCTCTGCGGTCACCTCGTTCGTTATTTCTCGATCGGAACAATAGAGACCAGCCCGACGGCTTCCGACGATTACAAACGGCTGAACCGCATCCTGCAATATGTTGATCGAAACTACAGCCAGAAGATTACGCTGCAGACCATTGCGGATCAGGAGCATCTGAGCCTGCATTATTTCTCCCATTTTTTCAGCGATAAGATCGGCATACCGTTTCAGAAATATTTGACGCTTGTCCGGCTGGAGAAGGCGCAGGAGCAGCTGATCAACAGCACGAACAGCATTACGCAAATCGCGCTGGATTGCGGTTTCGCCAATGTGAAATTCGCGATGTGCCGCTTGATTTCTTCTCGTTCCATGTCTATTCCGATTATCCGTACCGCAAGGGGGAAGCGAATCCGCTCACGACAATGATGCCCCCCTCTTTTTATATGGACAACATCAGAAGTGTGAAACAGAAGCTGGAAGCGGAAGGCCGGTCGCATCTTGAGCTTCATATAACGGAATGGAATTTCTCTATGTACGACCGCAACCTGGTCCACGATACGATGTTTATGGCGCCGTTCGTCATTTATCATGCCTTGACGACCTTGGGCAGCATCCACGCGCTGGCGTTCTGGACTTTTACCGATGTGTTCGAGGAAAGTCCGGTGCCGCCTGCGCATTTTTACGGCGGGTTCGGACTGGTCAATCGCGACGGGCTGCGGAAGCCGGGCTATTACGCTTTCCAACTGCTTCATCAGTTGGGAGACCGGATCGTGGCGCAGGGAGATGGATATATCGCAACGACAAGCGATGACGGCCGCCTGCGGATATTGCTGTACCATTATGTCCATGTGGATCATCTGTATGCCAGCGGAGACTGGTCGGGCTTATCAGAGACGAACCGGTATTCCGTATTTGAAGAGAGAGGGGATAAAGCCTTTCGCATCACAATCGAAGGACTGGCCGGCCGTTATAAATTGACGAGCTACACGCTTGATCGGGAGCATGGTTCTGTGTTCGATGAATGGGTTCAGCTCGGGGCGCCGGCAGCGATGACCGAAGAGGAGATCGAATATCTCCGCGGGAGAAGCGGTCCGGGAATGACAACGGAATGGATAGACGGACAGGAGCTTTGGCAGAAGAAGCTGGTTTTGCCTCCCCACGGCGTTCTGCTGCTGGCATTCGACAGGCAATATTGAACATAACGCGGTGCCGGCAGGCACCCCGGATACTACCCCCGGATTCGGGGGTTTTTTCTTGCTGTATTAGTCCCATATGCAGGCAATAAGCGGACCGTTGAACAGAAACGGAGAACAAAAAATGCCCCCCAAGAAGGCAAATAAGGACGCGAAAGCGTTCCCAAGGAGGGGTATACTAACGGTAAGTTTTACAGATCATAGTTGCAAAGGGGGATGCTTATGGATCGTTTTATGAAATGGATGACGGAGAAGTTCGCTCCGCGCCTGGAGGCATTTACGAAGAACGTCTGGGTCGATTCGATCCAGGAAGCGATAATGGTTACCTTGCCGATGATTTTCATCGGTTCGCTGATTACCCTGATCTCGATCGTTAAAGATTTTGTTCCGGCCATGCCGGATTTGACTCCGATCACGACATTCAGCTTCGGCCTATTGGGCATGTTTATCGCTTTTCTGACGCCGTATACGGTCATGCACAAAAAAGGAAGAGAGAAAGTGAAGCTGATTGCCGGAGCGACGGGGCTATCGTTATTCCTGATGCTGCTCAAGCCCGACATTAATGAGGACGGGACGATTCAATTTGTTCTGGAGCGCTTCGGCCCTTCCGGGATGATCACTGCGCTGCTTGTAGGTGTCGTCGTAGCCGTCATGATGAATATGTTCAACAACTTCTCGCTGTTCAAGAAAGACACGAAATTACCGGAATTTATCGTTGATTGGTTTGATTTTCTGGTGCCGATCGCCATCGTTCTGACGGGCGGGTGGCTGCTTGTATACCAATTGCATTTTGACATTTTTGCGTTGATAGTAAGTGCGTTCGAGCCGATTCAAGCGGTCGGTCAAAGTCTTCTCGGTATCATTCTGTTCAATTTCCTCGGCGTAGTGCTCTTTTCTTTCGGGGTCAGTCCGTGGGTGATGACGCCGATCTGGTATGCCATCTGGATACCGGCTATCGAGCAGAACGCATCGCTTGTAGCACAGGGCTTGGAACCGGTCAACATCAATACATTCGAAACCTTCTTCTCCGGCTGGATCGGCGTAGGGGGACTCGGAGCAACACTTCCGCTTGTCGTCTGGTTTTTGTTCGCGAAATCGACGAAATTGAAATCGATAGGCAAGGCGACGATCGTTCCGTCTTTGTTCAACATCAACGAACCGGTCATTTACGGAGCGCCGGTTGCTTTTAACCCGATTCTGATGATTCCGATGTGGATCATCGGGCTGGTGACGCCGATCATCGTTTATTTCGCGCTTGATCTCGGTCTCGTGCCTATTCCGAGCCAGGTATTCCAGTTGTGGTATACCCCGATGGGGCTGTCGACGTACATGATGGCGGGCATTCGAGGCGTTATCTTGCTGGCTATTATCCTGCTTCTGGTATTCGCTATCTGGTTTCCGTTCTTCAAATTGTATGATGCGCAAGAATTGAAGAAAGAGCGGGATGAGGCGAAACAACAGCAAAGCTAGAAAAAGAAAGGGATTGGAGAGATAAAGATGAAAGAACAAATTGACCAATGGCTGCAAGCTTTGACTTTGGAAGAGAAGGCGTCGTTATGCGCCGGGGAGAATATGTGGATGACCAAAGGGATTGATCGCCTGAACCTGCCGCCGATTCATATGTATGACGGGACGAACGGCATCCGCAAGACGAACAGCGACGAGGAGATGGGGATTACGACCGAAAATATGCCGGCCACCTGCTACCCTACCGGGGTCGGCGATCGGCTCTTCCTGGAATACCGAACTGCTCCGTGAAATCGGCGTCGCCCTCGGCGTGGAGGGAAGATCGATGGGAGTCGAGCTTCTTCTCGGTCCCGGGATCAACATGAAACGGACCCCGCTCGGCGGCCGGAATTTCGAATATTATTCCGAAGACCCCTGCTTATCCGGGGAATTGGGGGCCGCATTCATCCAAGGGCTGCAAAGCCAAGGAGTCGGGGCATCCGTCAAGCATTTCGCCTGTAATAATCAGGAGAATGAGAAGATGGTGACCAGCTCCGAGGTCGACGAGCGCACACTGCGGGAAATTTATTTGAGCGCCTTCGAGCGTATTATTAAAAAAGCCGATCCGTGGACGGTAATGTGCTCCTACAATCTGTTGAACGGGACGTATGCGAGCGAGAACGAGCATCTGCTGAATGATATTCTTCGCGAAGAGTGGGGCTATGACGGCGTCGTACTGTCGGATTGGACGGCTGTCAACGACCGGATCCGCGGGCTCAAGGCCGGCCTTGATATTGAAATGCCGGGACCGGCGCATTACAACACGAAGGCTATCGTGGAAGCGGTGCGTCAAGGGTCTGTGAGCGAGGAGCAGTTGAACCGCAGCGTGCGGCGCATTCTCGAACTGGTCTATAAAACTACGCGCGCACAAGCGGAGAATACCGCAAGCGGCATCGATTATCATGCGCTGGCGCGGAAAGCGGCTGCGGAAAGCATCGTGCTGCTGAAGAACGATAACAGCATCCTTCCGATCGATCCGAACCGGACCCGGTCGATTGCCGTCATCGGACGTTTCGCCAAGAAGCCGCGGATTCAGGGAGCGGGCAGCGCGGAAGTGACTCCGACACGGGTGGATACCCCTTGGGAAGAAATGCGGGATGTGGCCGGTTCGACCGTCGACTTCCGCTACGCCGAAGGATATCCGCAGGACGACCGCATCGACGATTCGCTCATTGAAGAGAGCGTGAAGCTGGCAGCGAATTCCGAGCTGGCTCTGCTGTTCGTCGGGCAGCCCGAATATGCGGAATCGGAAATGCATGACCTTAAGGGAATCGAGCTGCCGGAACAGCAAGTGAAGCTGATTCAGGCGGTCGCGGCGGTACAGCCGAGATGTGTCGTGGTAACCAGCAGCGGAACAGCGCTCGTCATGCGGCCGTGGATCGAGCATGTGCCCGGCGTCGTTCATGCCTGGCTGTCCGGACAGGGCGCGGGCAGGGCGATCGCCGAGATTTTGTTCGGCCGGATCAATCCTTCGGGCAAGCTGTCGGAGACGTTCCCCGTGAAGCTCTCCGACAATCCGGCCCATATGCGCATTCTCGGCGAGAATGGAAAATTGTACTACCGCGAAGGGCTGTTTATCGGCTACCGGTACTACGACCGCAAAGAAATGGCCCCGCAATTCCCGTTCGGGCACGGCTTGTCCTACACATCGTTCGCCTACTCCGGTTTGAAGGTGGAGCAGCGAGGCCGTGGCGCGCGCGTGTCGTTCAGCCTGGAGAATACGGGGGCTATGGCAGGCAAGGAAGTCATTCAATTGTATGTCCATGACGAGGAATGCAAATGGGTGCGGCCTGTCAACGAATTGAAAGCATTCGCGAAGGTGGAGCTTCAGCCGGGTGAGAAGAAGGAGATTGTCCTCGAGCTGGAGGAGCGGGATTTCGCTTACTACAATACGAAGGACAATCGTTGGACGGCCGAGAGCGGTTATTTCCAGATTGCTGTCGGAAGCTCGTCTAGGGATATTCGCATTAGGGAGCGGCTGTATTTAGATTTCGGACAGGAAGAGACGGCCTTCCACAAATTCAGTCTGCTGAACGATTGGATGGCTGATCCCAAAGCAAGGAAAGTATTGGAGAGCACCCTCGAGGAAATGAACCGGCATGTGACGGAGAAAGTCGAGCTGGACGACGTGTTCCTCGGATTTTGGGGAGATTTTCCGACGATCAAGATTTTTCAAATGTTCGGGCAGCAGTGGCTTTACGAAAAATCTCCGGATCAATTGATCCAAGAGATGATCGAGCGGGTCGAACAGGAGCGTCAATCTTAATAACCAGGGTACAATAACCGATCCCCGTCCCTTTGCGAATGCAAGGGGGCGGGGATTTTTTTCGCGAAAAAGCATCTGCTTGATTGAGCAGAGTCCGTTCCGGCATGGCGAGTGCCTGCCCGGCGGTGGCAACCGTTAGAAAGCGGATCAGACGGCCGATATCCTGCCCGGTAAACAAAGGCAGGAAGCGTGACCGCGTTTAGGAAGGTACCGTTTAGAGCAGGCACAAATTGCTGCGAATCTGCATCAATTTTGAAGCGTTGCGACCACTTTTGGAAAAAAGCCTGCGATAATATAGCAATTTCGGTAAAAAATGCTCCGGTCTCCCACGGAACGAGAAAAAAGATGCATTTTCGCAGGCTTTGCCACGGACAGGAAACCAAACGGCCAAAAGCATGCAGATTTGCAGGCTTTTTAAAATTCCAGGGCTCCCCGCAAAGAGCAAAATAATCTGCTAATCGGAGCCAGGTTCATGAAGAGCGAGCGTGCTTAATGGAAGGTTTAGACGCCGGCTCCGTTGGGGTTGGGGGGCGGACGGAATACGCTTCGAAGGCTAAACGTCACTTTGCTCGGGATATTCCGAGAGGTTGTGCAGAACTTACGCCTAAGATTGAACAGCTTTTCAGCCGATATATTTTTGTGCATGGTTTGTTCCGTATTCCGTTAGTGGAAATGCGACAATCATCCCTGGTCTCGCTTCACCGTAGTTCGAAAGGCTGTCCGGCTACCATGCTTCTCCAAAGCGCCCGGAAGAGCCCGCGTCCACTCTTCATTGGACGGTCTTTCCTGCTTCTAAATCTGTCAGTGCACGATAGAAGCGGAAGAAGATGCTTTTAACCGACCGAATCCATAAAAAACATCTTGCACTCCAGATGAAAACGTTCTATAATTCACTTGAACCAAATTTCAGAGTATGAAAATATGTTCAAGGGAGGGGGAGTTGCCATGGTAGCCAAACAAGACGAACGGATTCGGCTGCTGGTCAAAGTAAGTACTATGTATTATTTGGACGGGCTGAATCAGCAGGAAATCTCCGCCCGTCTTGGCATATCCAGACCACAGATAAGCCGGATGCTCAGTGCGGCCAAAGCGGAAGGGATCGTGCAGATTAGAGTACGAAATCCTTTTTCCAAGGAGCAGCAGTATGAGAAGGCTCTTTCGGAAACGTTCGGTATTTCGGACGTGACGGTTCTGCAAACCCACGATAATGCAAATCGGGCGCAAATCGAAGCTCAATTGGGACAAGCGGCTGCGGCCTTGATGGAAACCGTTTTGCGCGATCGGGATACCGTCGGGGTAATGGCTGGGAAGGCCGTCGCTTCCATCGCTGACGCCTTGTCTTATTTTGCGAAGAAGGACCTGGTATTTGTGCCCATGGTAGGCAGCTGGGGAACGGACGGCACGACGTGGCATGCGAATTCTAACGTTCAAACAATGGGAGAGAAGCTGCGGTCCAAATATATGTTCCTCAACGCACCGACGATAGTCGGCAGTCCGGAGACGCGGGAAGCTTTGGTTAAGGAGAAAGAAATCAGCGAAGTATTACAGAGAGCAGAGAACGCCTCCGTGGCCGTGATCGGGATCGGGCAAGTATCGGAAGATGCGACTATGGTGCGGTCCGGGCATTTCAACGAAGAGGAGTTAGCCTCCGTCCGCAATAAAGGTGCGGTGGCCAACATTTGTACGTCGTTCCTGGATGCCAAGGGGAATGTGCTGGATGTGCCGGCCAAGGACAGAATGATCGGAGTGACCGCCGAGCAATTGCGGAATATTCCCAAGGTCATAGCCATGGCCTACGGGGAAGAGAAGGTGGCAGCCATTACGGCCGTGCTTAGAGGCAGATGGATCGATTGTCTAATCACGGACATGAATACGGCAGACCGTGTGCTGGAATATCATCGCCAGCATCGTGCTTAGGTTACACCAAGCACCGGACAATTAATACATTTCATAAAAAGGGGATATTTCAATGAAACGAATAGTGACATTAGCAACTGTCGTTTTAATGGTTATGGTTTTGGCCGTCGGCTGTGCAGGAAAATCCGGTGATGACGGAACAAAGACGAAAACGATCTCCATCCTGACTCCATATCTGTCTTCCGTTACTACTAATGAAATGGTAGAGTCGCTGAAAAATCAGGCCAAAGAGAAAGGCTGGAAGACCGAGGTTATTGACACGAAAAGCGATATCGGCCAATTGGCCAGCCGCATGGAAGATGTCATCATGAAGAAGGTCGACGCCATTGTTCTGGTCAGCACAGACCCTAATCAGCTGAAAGAGCAAATCGAGCGTGCGGCATCCAAGAACATTCCGGTATTCGGCTGTGATTCCGGATACATTGAAGGAATGGCCATGAATGCAACAAGCGATAACGCTGCCATGTCCAAGATGATGAGCGATTATTTGTTTGAGAAGATCGGGGATAAAGGAAACATTGTCGTCCTGACGCACCGTCCGCATCCTGGCGTGCTGAAGCGGAGTCAGACCTTGGACGAAATTCTCAAGGAGCACAAGGACATCAACGTACTGACCGAGCAGCAGGTTCAGGTTCCGGGACCGATTGAAAATGCGCGTAAGCAAATGGAAAGCATTTTGCTGGCCAACAAGGATGAAAACTCCATTACCGCCGTATGGGCCGGCTGGGATGAACCCGCCATCGGCGCTGCTCAAGCGATTGAAGCGGCAGGACGCAGCAACATTATCGTAGCGGGTATCGATGGAAATAGCCAAGCTATCGAAATGATCAAGCAAGGAACTCCTCTGAAAGCAACCGTTAAGCAAAACTTTAGCGGCATGGCGGAAATCGTCATCGGGCAAATCGACCGTGTATTTGGCGGAGGAGAAGTAGAAAAGACGGAAATGTATGCTCAAGCTACACTTATTACTCAAGAGAACGCCGGCCAATAATCCGATCAGCTTCCTTGGGGAAGGGTTTATACGGTCTTAAACATTTGACAATGGAATGGGGAAATACAGAGCTCTGTATTTCCCCCGCCTTTTGACCGTCGAGAAGTGAAGGAGGGGGAAACTTCGATGGAATTGCTGCGAACGGAACGATTGGGGAAGCAGTTCGGTCAGCATAAAGCTCTGTCGGACATTACGTTCGAAATTCGGCCGGGCGAGGTACATGCTTTAGTGGGCGAGAACGGCGCAGGCAAATCAACCTTTATCAAAATGGTTACGGGCGTCTACAGCATAGATGAAGGAAAGCTGTTCTGGGAAGACAAGCCGGTTGTCATTCAAACTCCTCAAGATGCGGTGAATCTGGGAATTAGCGTTATTCACCAGGATCGTCAACTGATTCCTTCGTTTAAAGGATACGAGAACTTGTTCCTGGGCAAGGCTTATCCCGCTAACGGCCTGTCCCGGAGCGTCAAATGGTCCCAGATGAAGGAAACGGGAGAAACGCTGAAGAAGCGGCTGGGGATCGATCTGGATCTTAATAAAACGGCGCAGGAAATGTCTCCTCCGGAAAAAACGATGCTGGAAATTCTCAGGGCGATGATGCAGGATTGCAAGCTTCTGATTCTGGACGAGCCGACAGCCTCATTGACGGACCGGGAGGCGGAGCTTCTCTTCGAATTAATCGGACGCTTGATCAAGCAAGGCACCTCGATCTTGTATGTGTCCCACCGTATGGAGGAAATCTTCCGTCTATCCCACCGTATCACTGTATTCCGTAATGGACGATATATCGGCACCGTAGCCAAGGAAGAGGCCACTCATGAAAGTCTGGTTCAAATGATGACGGACCAGGATGCCCCGGAACGCACAAGCCGTCCAGTGAAAAAAATGGATGGAGCGAACAAGCTGCTGTCGGTATCGGGGTTGGCTACGGCGGACGGTAAAGTCAAGCAAGCCTCCTTTGACGTTCACGCGGGAGAAGTGCTGGGAATCTTCGGACTCGCCGGAGCCGGCCGCACGGAATTGCTGGAAGCGGTGTACGGCCTTCGTAAGATAGTAGCAGGCACTGTAGCCGGAGCCAATAATGAAGCGGTTCGTCCGGCTCCGAAAACGTCTTTGCAAAGAGGCATCGTCCTCATCCCTGAGGACCGCCGTTCCCATGCGATGATCGGAAGCATGACGATCCGTGAAAATATGACATTACCTGTTATTAAGCGTTTTGCCACCTGGTTGAAGATAAAACACAGGCAGGAAAAACAGACCGTTAAGCAATATATGGAGTCGCTGCAGGTGAAAGCGACCGGGATGGAGCAGGAAATCGGCCAGTTGAGCGGAGGCAATCAGCAGAAGGTAGTTTTTGCGAAAGCGCTGCTTTCCGATCCGAAAGTGTTCCTGTGCGATGAGCCGACCCAGGCGGTGGACGTCATGACCCGGGAAGAGATTCATCGGCTGCTTCAACGCAAAGCTTCCGAAGGATGCGGAGTCGTTTTTGTATCCTCCGATCTTCAGGAAGTGCTGGATATAGCGGACCGCATCGTAGTTATGCATGAAGGAAAGACGATTGCGGAGCTTCCCAATGTGGGAGTGACTCCGGAGCAGGTCTTGCAGATTTGTTATCGACATGGTGAGAAAGGGGCTTGAATGAGATGACATTTGTTAAAGTGATGCGCACTTACGGAACAGTGATAGCAGGTCTTCTCATTGTTCTTGTTTTTAGTCTTCTTAGTCCCGATTCGTTCGCCACACCGGATAACGCTCTCAACATTAGCCGGCAAATATCGTTCCTCGTAATGATTTCCATCGGAGCGACTTTGGTCATGGCGGTCGGAGAGTTTGACTTGTCCGTTGGGGCAATGGCGAGTCTGGGAGGAGTCATGGCAGCCAAGCTGGCCATAGCGGGCTATCCGATGGCGCTGGTATTTACCCTGCCATTGCTGGCAGCTTTAGTCATAGGTGTAATCAATGGCTGGATCGTAACCAAATTTCGGGTGCTTTCCTTTATTACAACGTTGGCTATGGGGACGATTCTCGGCGGCTTCACCTTCTGGCTGACGGGAGGGGCAACCGTCTTTGAAAATATCCCGGCCAGCTTCCGCTATGTGGGACAAACCCAATGGGGCGGCATCCCGCTTCTGTCCATCTTGATGATATTCGTAACCTTGCTGTTCTGGTACATTATGAATCAAACCGCATTCGGGCGCAGGCTCTATGCCCTTGGAGGCAATGAACAGGCTTCCCGAGTGGCTGGGGTTAACGTGAAATGGAACAAAAATGCGGCTTTCGCACTCTGCTCCATCATGGCGGCTCTGACCGGTATGCTTATGGCTTCCCGTCTGGGATCCGCGCACCCAACCGGAGGGGACGGGCTGTTCTTGACCGCCTACGCTGCCGCATTTCTGGGAATGACTGCCTTCAAGGAAGGAGTGCCCAATATTTGGGGAACATTCGTAGGAGCAGCGATTCTCGGAATTGTGGCGAACGGTCTGACCATCCTGGGTGTGCCGACGTTCATGCAGGATGTATTTACCGGGGTGATCGTCATTGCTGCCGTCATACTACAACGAATGGGTCGTGAAGCGAAATGACGGGAAATAAACGCAACAATTTGTGTCTACAGAAAGTTAAGAATAATCAAGAAGGCTTGTTAATCGGATATTTCGCGGCAGGGGATCCGAATCCGGACAAATCTCTGGAGCTGCTGACGGAGACGGTATCCGCCGGTCTGGACATTCTGGAAATTGGTGTCCCTTCGGCCAACCCGGTCTATGACGGGGAAATTATCCAGAGGGCTCACTATCGGGCGCGCCTTAACGGGGCTCCGGAGGAATGGCTGCCTGATTATATGAAAGCATTGCGCGAAAGAGTGGACGTTCCTCTGTGGGCGATGGCGTATCATCGGGATTTCATCGCCAACCATTGGTACGAAATCTTTGTAAAGGAAGGCTGGATCGACGGTCTGGTCATTCCGGATACGACGGATGAAGAGCTGGCCCGACTTCAGGAGAAGGTGGAGCCAAGCGGAGTCGATGTCATCCGTTTCATTAATCCGGGCATGAAGCCCGAGCAGTTGGAAACTATCGCCAAGCAGGCCAAGATTATTTACGCTCAGATGTATGCGGGGACAACAGGAGATCCCTTCTCGACAATAAACAACGCTCATCAGCTGCTGTCCTCCGTATCCCCCTGGTTTCAAGGGATGGCCGTGGCCGGCTTCGGGCTGAAGAACGCCGATAATGTACGGGAAATTATCGAAACGGGCTATGACGGAGCGGTTGTAGGCTCGGCGCTGGTTTCCAAATGCGAATTTCAAGAAAAAGACGGGCTGTATCGCTTAATTTCTGAAATGAAGCAAAGTACGTTACCTTCCTCCAAGGCAGGTGAAGCTTGATGACAATGGAATCAGGCGTTTCTGCAGAACAGGCTGTGAAGGATATCCCCTTCGCGGGGACCGGTGCAGAGACATCGTCCGCCGGGGAGGTAGTGGCCTCCATCGATATCGGAACGACCGCCATTAAGGGTGTTCTGGTCGGACGGGACGGCGTCTTGAGGCATGAACGGACGATTCCGTTAACGACCATGCATCAAGGCGGGTATATGGAGCAGGATCCGGAAAGCTGGTGGACCGCATTCGTCCAGATGTGTCGGGATTGGGACGCGTTAGGCGTCGGCGGAAAGCAAATTCGCTGCGTAGCCTTCAGCGGGCAGATGCAGGATTTGATCGCCGTCGATTCCGACGGGGCACCGCTTCGTCCGGCCATTCTGTATTCCGACAGCCGGGCGGGGGTGCAAGCAGAGTCACTGCTTGCGCAAATTACGGAGCGTGAAATGAAGCGCCGTACGGGAAACCATTTTGACGGGACATTTCCGCTGGCCAAGATGGCCTGGATGCGGGAGCATGAACCCGACAAATATGATCAGAGCCGGTATTTTCTGTTCGGCTCCAAGGATTACGTCATTCTGAAGCTGACGGGGAAAGCGGTGACGGACCCGACGACGGCCTCGACCGTAGGCCTGATGGATGCGGCGAGCCGGCAGTGGGTGACCGAATGGACGGAAGCCCTGCAGATGGATGCGGGCAAGCTTCCGGCCATCATACCTTCGGTCGGCTTGGTCGGCACGGTTACCCCCGAGGCTTCCCGGCTGACCGGACTGAGCACCGATACGCGCGTGCTGGCCGGTGCCGGCGATGCCGGCTCCTCTACCTTGGGGGCCGGAGTGATGGCCGAGGGAGACATGTACGTCTACCTCGGGACGACCGGTTGGGTAGCGGCCGCCGTCGAGCAGCCCATTGAGAGCGCCGGCGGTATTTTCCACCTTGCCCATCCGGCCGGCTCGCACCTGATCGCCATTGCCCCGCTTCTGAATGCGGGCAGTGTTCACCAATGGGCGGTCGGGAATTTCGCAGAGGGTCCGGAGGATTACCGCGGATTCGAGCAATTGGTGGCCTCCAGCCGCCGCGAGCGCAACCGGGTGCTGTTCCTGCCCTATCTGGCAGGGGAGCGCTGCCCGGTACAGGACCCGGACGCAACCGGTTGCTATGTCGGCTTGACCGGCGAGACTACCCGCGCCGACCTCGGTGCGGCTGCGCTGGAGGGAGTCTCCTTCGCGATCCGCCAGGTCAGGGATCTACTGCTATCCGGGCAGAAGCCGGACGCGATGAATGTCATCGGCGGCGGCGGCAAAAGCGAAGCCTGGATGCAAATTCTGGCGGACATATGCTCCAGCCAGGTTCTCGTTCCTGCAGATGCCCAATTTCTACCCGCCCTGGGGGTAGCCTCCCTTGGCTTCGTGCATCTGGGCTGGTCCGCAAATTTTGCGGAATTCAAGGCGGCCTACCTGCAAAAAGGAGAGCACGCCGGTTATGCGGCCAATCGTGAACTGGACGACCATTACGAGGCCAAATTTTCCAAGTACAAGCAGCTTTACGCGGCTCTTCAGCCTGTAATGGTGCCTTGAATGCCTAAGAGATCATCGGATATGGACTAGCCCGTCTTCCGTTTAGCGGAGGGCGGGCTTTTTGCTTGCTAAATGTTCCGGTGTCCCCTGCAAGGCACATGCGATGCGCTTCGAAGGCTGCACATTTGAAGGGAATGTTCCTCCCCTGAACCACGTTTAGAGGAAGGTTTAGACACCGACTTTGTTGGAGTGTGGCCAGAATACACTTCGAAGGCTGCACGTCACTTTGTGGCATTTCATGAAAGAAATCTCTCGTTTCTCCACAGGACCTCTATCGAAAATGATATAATAGTAGAATCAGGCATTTTAGCCCTGAGCTATTTTCCAATATGAACGAAAAGTCCTCCTCAGGGACGGGTCCCGCAGGAATGGATTTGGCCCGGCAAGCCTCTTAGAAGGTACTTATGGGCGCATAGAAAATTGAGGTGTAACGATGCTTCAGCAAGCAGTGCAATTATTGCAGAAAGTATATGGATATTCTAATTTCCGCACAGGACAGGAAGATATTATTTGGGATATTTTACATAAAAGGGATACGGTAGGCATTATGCCGACGGGCGGGGGCAAATCGATTTGCTATCAAATTCCCGCCCTGATGCTGCCCGGAACGACGATCGTCATTTCCCCGCTGATTTCTCTCATGAAGGATCAGGTGGACGCGCTTCACAGCCTGGGGGTATCCGCAACATATATCAACAGCTCTCTAAGCCAGGCGGAGACGGAGGAAAGACTGCGCTTGGCCTCCAACGGCGAATACAAGCTGCTTTACGTAGCACCGGAACGGCTCGATTCCCCCCGTTTTCAATCCTTGACCTATCGGGTAGAGGTTCCCCTTATCGCCATTGATGAGGCTCACTGCTTATCCCAATGGGGACATGATTTTCGGCCGAGCTATTTATCTATTGTTCCCTTCTTGAGACAAATTCCGGATCGTCCGGTGGTGGCTGCTTTTACGGCTACCGCTACGGAAGAGGTAACCCGGGATATCGTGAAGCTGTTGGGCATGGACCGGCCCGAGATTCACGTTACCGGCTTCAATCGTGAGAATCTGTCCCTTTCCGTGCTGAGGGGCGTTAACAAAACGGAATATGTGCTGAACCATATTCATCATCATCCCGATCAGGCTGGCATTATATACGCGTCTACCCGTAAAGAGGTGGATGAGCTTTGCCGGCTGCTTGAGCGCAAAGGTGTAGCAGCCGGGAAATATCATGCCGGAATGAGCGACGAGGAAAGAAAACAGAGCCAGGAGGCCTTCCTGTATGATGAAGTTAAGGTGATGGTGGCGACGAATGCTTTCGGGATGGGGATTGACAAATCTAATGTCAGATATGTCATTCATTACAACATGCCCAAAAATATGGAGGCCTACTATCAAGAAGCGGGACGTGCGGGAAGAGACGGCGAGCCGGGGGAGTGCGTACTGCTGTTCAGCGCTCAGGATATTCAGACTCAGAAGTTTCTGATTGAGCAGTCCGTTTCCGATGCGGAGCGTAAATCCAACGATTACAAAAAGCTGCAGACCATGATTGATTACTGCTACACCCAGCAGTGCTTGCGCAGCTATATTCTCGATTACTTCGGGGAGGAGGCGGCCAGCCCGTCCTGCGATAACTGCAGCAGCTGCAAGAATGAAGGGGAACTGGTGGATATAACGGTAGAGGCCAGCAAAATTTTCTCGTGCGTCTGGAGAATGAAGGAGAGGTTCGGAGCGACGCTGGTCGCCCAGGTGCTGAAAGGGTCCCGTAATAAGCGGGTTACGCAGTTCGGCTTGGATCGGCTTCCGACCTACGGCATTATGAATTCAATGACGGAGAAGGAAATCTCCGATTTGATTCACAAGCTCATTGCCGAGCGGTATCTGGCTATGAGCGAAGGGCAGTATCCGGTTGTTCGGCTGCTTCCCAAAGCGGCGGAAGTGCTGAAAGGCAACGAGAAGGTGCTGCATAAAGTGCCCAAAGCTCCCAAGGCGGCGGCAGATGCCGGGCCTCTGTTCCAGCGGCTGAGGGAGATCCGCAAGCAATTGGCCGATCAGGAAGGAGTGCCTCCTTACATAATATTTTCGGATAGCACCTTGCAGGATATGGCCAGACGTCTTCCTAGAACTATGGAGGAGATGCTGCAGATCAAGGGAGTGGGGGATGCCAAGCTGCAGAAATACGGGGCCTTGTTCCTGAAGGAGCTGCAGCAATCCGCAGACGCTTCCGACTCAGGGGAGATGCAAGCGGAATTCGATTACCGGGCGGGAACGAACGAGAGGAACGGGAAGAAAAGCGCGAATGGCGGCAAAGGCAGTCATCTGCTCACTTATGAAAGCTTTATTCAAGGAAGAAGTGCTGAGGAAATAGCCAGGGAGAGAGGGATGAGTGTAGTAACCATCCAGGATCATATTCTCCGCTGCGCCAAGGAAGGGATGGAGATCGATTGGGACCTTCTGATTCCGGAGAAATATGAGGGCATGATCATCGAGGCAATCCAGCAGCTGGGCGCGGACCGGTTAAAGCCGCTCAAAGAGGCTCTTCCCGATGAGGTCG
Source organism: Paenibacillus sp. SAFN-117 (assembly GCF_051966115.1). Classification (NCBI taxonomy): domain Bacteria; kingdom Bacillati; phylum Bacillota; class Bacilli; order Caryophanales; family Paenibacillaceae; genus Paenibacillus; species Paenibacillus sp. SAFN-117. The sequence continues at coordinate 50,276 of NZ_JBQCLK010000013.1, read as the reverse complement.
ATTATTTTGCCATCAAGGCGGTAATGGTCAAGCACGAATTTATTTGATCATCCGACTAACACATTTTTGGGTCGAAAAGAATGTCTCGGAGAAGCTGAGGTCAATAACGCGCGAGGAGATAACGCCGACTAAGAAGGCCATTGTTATGCAAGCTGACTGCTGAGGTTAGACGTCAATGCTGTAACGTGCCGTGGAGATACATTTATGTCTTTTGGCGTTAACCCGCCGAATGGTGTGAAAAGACGCGCAAAACTGCAGGTCTTTTTGGGAAAAAGCTGCGCGATGCCTTATTCTAAAGCGAAAATGCAGGTCTTTGGGGCGATTTCTTCGAGATCGCTCCATTTTTATCAAAAAGACATGCACATTTGCTCGTCTTTCGCTCTTTTTTGGGAAAAGGGGCGGATTTTAATGCACTTTTGCTCGTCTTTGCCCCCCTCTGCTCCTCTGTGCTCCTCTGTGCTCCTCTTTGCCCCCCTCTGCTCCTCTGTGCTCCTCTGTACTCCTCTCTGCTCCCCTCTGGCCGCCTTTGCGGGAGACCATGGAGCTGAGACGAATAACCCGATAATTAGAGGTAGCTTTTTATGCCAAGTTGAAAAATGTCCCACCCAATACCACTATGTAGTAAAAAAGGGCTGGCATCGCCAGCCCTTTTCGAATATTCGTTTTCAAATCAGGCCCATCAAAGGGGCGTTTTGTTCCTCTGCAGAGATAGCCCCGCAATGGCTGCAAATTCAAGCCCTTGCCTAGAATACGAGCTTCTCTTCGATATAGGCGCGAAGCTGGTCCACCGGAATGCGCACTTGCTCCATCGTATCCCTGTCGCGAACCGTTACTTGACCGTCCGTTTCCGAATCGAAATCGTACGTAATGCAGAACGGTGTGCCGATTTCATCATGACGGCGATAGCGTTTGCCGATGGAGCCGGCTTCGTCATAATCGACCATGAAATGCTTCGCCAAATCGGCAAATACCTGCCGTGCCCCTTCGGAAAGCTTCTTGGACAGCGGCAGAATGGCCGCTTTGTAAGGCGCTAATGCAGGATGCAGATGCAGAACGGTGCGGCTGTCTCCGCCTTCCAATTCCTGCTCCTCGTATGCATCGATGAAGAAGGCGAGAGTGACGCGGTCCGCTCCGAGCGATGGCTCGATGCAGTAAGGAATGTACCGCTCGTTCGTTTCGGTATCGATGTAATGGAAATCCTCACCCGAATGCTCCATATGCTGTTTCAGATCGTAATCGGTACGATCCGCGATTCCCCAGAGCTCTCCCCAGCCGAACGGGAACAGATACTCGAAGTCCGTCGTTGCATTGCTGTAGTGGGACAGTTCCTCCGGTGAATGGTCGCGCAGCCGGATATTGTTCTCTCTTATACCGAGATCGAGCAGCCATTTACGGCAGAATTCCCTCCAATATTCAAACCATTGCAAATCTTCTCCCGGCTTGCAGAAGAACTCCAGCTCCATCTGCTCAAATTCTCTGGTGCGGAAAGTAAAGTTGCCGGGCGTAATTTCGTTCCGGAAGCTCTTGCCGATTTGGGCAATTCCGAAAGGCACTTTTTTACGCATTGTGCGCTGAACGTTCTTGAAATTGACGAAAATACCTTGGGCCGTCTCCGGGCGCATATAGATTTCGTTCGCACTGGATTCCGTTACCCCTTGGAACGTCTTGAACATGAGGTTAAACTGGCGAATATCGGTAAAATCATGGCTGCCGCAATCCGGACAAGCCAGGTTATGCTTCTTGATCAACTCGGCCATCTCATCGAATGACAGACCGTCGGCAATGATTTCCGTTCCTTGCTGAGCGAGCCCTTCTTCAATCAGCTTATCCGCCCGATGGCGGGCTTTACACTGCTTGCAATCAATCATCGGATCGTTGAAATTGCCGATATGCCCGGAAGCTACCCAAGTTTTGGGATTCATCAGGATGGCGGCATCCAGCCCTACGTTATAAGGGGATTCCTGGACAAACTTTTTCCACCAAGCGCGTTTGATGTTATTTTTCAGCTCCACACCCAATGGGCCGTAGTCCCAAGTATTCGCGAGTCCCCCATAGATTTCCGATCCGGGAAAAATAAATCCGCGATGCTTGGCTAATGCTACAATCTGTTCCATCGATACTGTCATTGATGCTCTCTCCTTTTTCCATCGCTTACAAAGATGTGGGGGCTTGACGGCAAATGAAAAAGCCCTCCTCCCAGTGGCATGAAACATGCCTAGGGACGAGAGCTTGTGCACCCGCGGTTCCACCCTAGTTGACACGCCGTTCCAGGCGTATCCCCTCTTAGAGCAAGCAGCTCCGGATTGCCGTTTCTCTGAAGCTTCTCCCGGGCTTTCACCGCCCCCGGGTCGCTTATGCAGAAGGAGTTCAGATACTATAGATCCATCTCAGCCACATCTTATTAATAATTGTATTGTAATCCATCATACTGATTTTAAACAGGAAATGCAAGTAAACATTGAAGGAATGGGCAATTATGAGAATAGGAATGAACCTGTTAGGTTGTACTTATTTTTTTTCATCGGTAATGGTTTCCCGCCACTCCAGCGCACCACTATGATAAAATAAGAAGAGAAGGAGTTGATAAGCATGGAGGGAAAACAACTGTGTCCTAAATTCGAAGCGGCTTTCGAGCTGCTCGGCAAACGGTGGACCGGTTTGATCATTCATGTGCTGATGGATGGCCCTATGCGGTTTAAAGATATTTCCGATCAAATTCCCGCCATGAGCGACCGGATGTTGTCGGAGCGGTTCAAAGAGCTGGAGGCGGCCGGAATTGTAGAACGCAAAGTTTTTCCGGAGATGCCGGTAAGAATAGAATATGAACTCACGGTTAAAGGAAAAGAATTGAAACCGGTGATGGATGAGGTCCAGAGATGGGCGCAAACTTGGGCAGACGCGAATGGACATTAACCTGTGCCGCTGTTGGGGTGGCCGGTGCGGCCGGCGCCTTGGCCCGATATTATTTAGGGTATGGCATAGCAATGGCAGCGGGAGGACATTCTTATCCGGGGACATTAGCCGTTAATTTGATAGGCTGCTTTATGCTTGGCTGGTTGACTGCCTGGGGGATGAATAGAAGCCTCCTTCCGTTCTGGTTGATGACTGCGGCAGGAACCGGCCTGATTGGCTCGTTTACAACCTTCTCTACCTTTAGTGTAGAGTCGATTCAGCTTCTGGCGGACCGCCAATGGGGGACGGCTGCGATATATTTTCTCTCCAGTCTATGGGGAGGACTAGCTGCTGCCTGGGCCGGTTACAGGTTGGGGAACCTCCGCTCAAACCGCAGAGATGGGGAGGAGAGTTGATTATGGCGGGGTTATGGATAGCTATTGGAGGATTCTGCGGAGCCGTCTCCAGATATGTGCTGTCCTCTTGGGTTACCCGCAGATTCCCTTCTTCCATCCCTTTGGGAACTCTCTTTGTTAATCTATCCGGTTCATTTTTATTGGGAGTGATTACCGGGATGGGCTTGTCCGGTACTTGGGCGGGAATGCTGTTCGGAACGGGTTTTCTGGGAGCCTACACTACGTTCTCCACGTTTAAGGTAGAGAATGTTAAGCTGATATTGGCCGGCCGACGGAAATCGCTGCTTGTCTACTTGGGATTAAGCTATGGAGCCGGGCTGGGATTGGCCTGGACAGGCTTCATTTTAGGCGCGTTGCTGGTGAACTGACTGGAAGTACATATTAGAATATGTGGACGGCGGGGGAGAAAATATGACAACGATAGGCTTGGTCCGGCACGGAGTGACGGATTGGAATCTGGAAGGAAGGGCACAGGGACAGCATGATATTCCTCTGAACGAGGAAGGTATTCGTCAGGCGCGTCTGCTTGGAGAACGGTTGGCCCAGGAGCATTGGGATTATATCTATACGAGTGACCTCGCAAGAGCGAGCCGGACAGCGGAGATCATAGCAGAGGCGATGGGGATGAAGGTGACCGGCTATGATGCCAGATTGCGGGAGAAATCCCATGGAGATTTGGACGGAACTACGGAAGAGGAAAGAATCGAAAGGTGGGGCCCCAGCTGGAGGGAGATAGATCACGGTGAGGAAACCCTACAGGATGTGCTTAGGCGAAGCCTCAGCTTTATGAAAGAAATTACGGCCAAGCATCCTGAGGACAGGGTGCTGGTTGTCAGTCATGGAGCCTGGATAAGGGCGACAATGGGAGAACTGATCCGCGACCGGGAAATCTCCAAGCTAAGCAATACGTCAATCTGTGTACTGCAGCATACCGAGGAGAATTGGAGCTGCCTTCTCTATAACTGCACCCGGCATCTGGAGGCGAGGTAGAGCCTTTGCTTGAGGCGGCGGATATTCTATCATTTGGCAATCGAATGGAAGCTGTCTTTTGCCGTATCTATAGTATAATAGGAAGAAGCTTGGCCGATGGCCAAGCTTGCAAGAACATTATAGTGCAGAACCTCCGAACACGAAGCGGTGTTCCCAATGTTTCCCAGCGATGCTGTCCACGCGTACCCCGCCGGATTTAACGGAATAAGTATGAAGAATTTTGCCATCTCCGAGGTAGATGCCGACGTGGCTGATTCTCTGTTTGGATTTGTTGATTCCTTTATAAGACGAAGCGGAGGAACCTTTGTAATCCATGAAGAACATGAGGTCACCGCGTTTCAAGTTTCTCCAGTTAGTGGTGGTATGCCCTTTTTTCTTGACATAATCGGCTTGCTTCCTGGAATCGGAAGGCAGGGTGACTCCCAGGGCTTGTTTGAAAGCATGGCGAACGAAATCCGAACAGTCAAAAGTCTTCGTACTGTTCCGGTTGGAACCAAATTCATAAGGGGTTCCTAAGTATTTCATTCCGGTGCTGATCACCTTCTCTACTTTAGCGGAAGAAGAAGTTGAAGTTGAAGGCTTGGACACGGCATTCGCCGAGGAGGTTCCGCCGTTGGACGGCTGGTTCGCTGCACTGACATATTTGGATGAAGAAGAAACATATCCGATCTTTCCATTTTGATCTTTAACTTTATACCAATAGGAGTTAGGCTGACCTACTATATCTAAAGTTTCACCCGGCTTCAAATAACGGATCTGGTTATTTTTCACGCTAGGTTCGGTACGAAAATTCACGCTATTTACGACTTTTAAAGTCCCTTGTCCATCGGTAGCGGCCATCGCTTGAAAAGGAATAGCACTAAGTCCAATCGAAGCGGCAATTATACAAGTTACGACTTTCTTTTTCATTTTCAGCTAGTACCTCCGAATGAATTTTGGTTTTAATGATATCCAAATTTTATTTTTCTTCTAAATTTATCCAGATCAGCAATGATTTAAGTTATCCTCCTCCTAAATTACCAATTGTGGGCTTGCTCCAAAACTATAACACAGGATTTCATGGCAAAAGAGTAGTAGATATTACCAATTGGTATTTTACCAGTTTTCCATTTAACCGCTTTCATAAATCCATAGGCCGAAGGAACTATTTTTGGACAACAAAAAGACTGAATTTTCTCCAATTTTTCGACAGTATATTCCAAAAAATATTTATTTTTACCATAATATTCAATTTTATAGGACTTTAGAATTATTTTTCTAAAAAAGGTTTCAAAAAGGTTAAAATCCACAAGTTTTGGTTCTATTAAGCTATATTTATCCAGATAGATTTTTATCTAAAACGGGGTGATTTATTTTCGAACCGCTCTGCCAACGAACTTTGGTTAAATTGATGTTTTACTCTTTTTTTTCCAATCTTTGTAACACAAATGTAATTTTAATTTCATGCTTTGTTAATGTTCATCGCCTATACTAAATATCGACCCCCCTTTTTATGATATATATATTTTCTAATAGCCTATAACCCCGTTGGTTGTAGGCTTCTTTCTTTCTGTTTTGGGGTAGCCGGAAGGGGCTGTCTCTTTAGGGCGTGGTACGGAACAATTCATGCGCAAGGAAGACTTTGTAAAAACAAATGTCCATGATAAGATTTATACTGTCGGCATATCAAGATCTGTCGAACTTCGGAAGCTTTAGCAGAATAGGGGGATATATAGATGAGGGAAAATATCAGACCATTGACTCAAGCGGAATTGCCTGACAGCATTAAACTGTCGGAATTCGCTTTTCAATATGAACTGAGCCCGGAACAACGTGCAGAGAGAATAGCTTCGGCCAAGCCCGGAGAGCAGTGGGGGTATTTCATTGAGGACAAGCTTGCAGCGAAGATGACCATCTATCCGATGGCGACGTGGATTAACGGCAAGCGGACGAAATTCGCCGGGGTAGCCTCCGTGGCCACTTGGCCGGAATACCGCCGTCAGGGTATGGTGGGGAAGCTGCTCGTCAACGCATTCCATATTATGAAGGAACAAGGCCTGAGTTTAAGTTGTCTTCATCCTTTTGAATTTTCATTTTATCGCAAATTCGGTTGGGAAACCTATGTGGAGTATCAAAATTATGAGCTTGAATCCAGACATCTGCCCCATCAGTTTGCTATAGAAGGGCGAATTGAAAGAACAGAGGACCGGAATCTGATCAAGGCCATATATGAGTCCTACGCGGCATCGTACAACGGTATGCTTGAAAGAACCGACGAATGGTGGGAAAACCGTATATGGAAAAACGCCAAAGGCACTGCTGCGGTTTATTATAACGAGGCTGACCAGCCCGCAGGGTATATGATGTATAAGGTAGCGGACAGCATCATGACTATTCATGAGATGGTCTTTCTGGACGAGAAAGCGAGAGCCTCGCTCTGGAAATTCATCGCGAATCATGATTCCATGATCCGCAAAGTATGCCTGCGAGCGCCATCGGATGATGAGCTCCCTTTTTTGCTGCATGATCCGCGTTTTAAGCAGGAGAAGGTTCCTTACTTTATGGCCAGAATTGTCGATGCGGAAGCTTTTGTGAAGGAGTACCGGTTTAATTCTGCAGGCGAGCGGACCCGGATTACCCTTGCATTAGAAGATCGTTATGCGTCCTGGAATCAAGGGATATTCTCAATCGAGATCGATGAAGAAGGATCAGCGCAGGTTAAGCGGTCCGGGCCGTCTGCCGACGAGGCTGATGCCGGCCGGGAGGAAGCTCAGCTAACCTGCGATATTCAAACCTTGACCGCGATGCTGGTGGGATACCGCAAACCGGCCATGCTGCATCGCGCCGGGAGATTGCAAGGTACCGCAGAGGCCGTCAAGCTTCTGGAAGATCGGCTTCCTGACCGGACGACTTATCTGATGGACTATTATTGAACCAGGAACAATAAAGAAAAGCTCCTAAACAGGGCCCTGCAAATCCCCAACAAAAAGCAAGAACACCCCATTCGCAGCAGGAACGGGTCTTCAACCTGGGGAATAGAAACTTTGCTGCTCCAACCGGAGTATAAGATGATAACAAATGGGTTTTCTGATTGTCAGTCGGGAGACTGCAGGATACAGTATTAAGTACAGATAACCCGGGAGCCCGGGACAGGAAATTTTATAATTTCCGATGCTTGTTAACCGATAATGGTTAATTCTTTAGGAAAGGCGGTCAGCACTTCGCAGCCGTCAGCGGTTACTGCTATGTCGTCTTCTATGCGGACCCCTCCCTTGCCGGGCCAATAAATCCCCGGTTCTATGGTCAGCACCATCCCTTCTTCCAGCGGGTCATCATTCCGGTCGTGAACGGATGGATATTCATGGACGTCCAGTCCGAGTCCATGCCCAAGACGGTGCATGAAATGCGGTCCGAAGCCTTGCTCTTCAATATACTGTCTGGCCGTCCGGTCCAGAACGGATAGAGGAGCCCCCGGACGAACCGCTGCAATGGCACGGCGATTGGCTTCCAGAACGGCATTATATATAGTAGATAGTTCGTCAGAAACATCCCCTACGGCGAAAGTTCTTGTAATGTCGGAGGCGTAGCCGTTCGCGTAAACTCCAAGATCGAACAGCAGCAGCTCTCCTTCCCGGATTGCTCTATTACCGGGTTGGCCGTGAGGCTGAGCCGACTTCTCACCGGCCAGTACCATTGTGTCGAAGGCCGGGCCGTCGGCACCCAGCACCTTCATCCGGTATTCCAGCTCGGCAACCAAGTCGAGCTCCGTAATTCCGGGCTTTACGAGCTTCACTCCGTGCTCCAGCACTTGCTCAATGAGGCGGATGGAATGCTTGATCCGCTCCAGCTCGTCGTGCGACTTGATCTTGCGCATTTCCAGCAGCGCCTGATCCACATCCGTATAAGTACGGTTTTCCAAGGCCGCGGCTAAAGCTTCGTACTGATGCACGGTTAGATGCTTCTTCTCCAGCCCGACCCTTCTTATGGAAGCGGGCAGCAGTTTGTTAAGCAGAAGGTAGGGATTATCCGTATCCAGATGGGTATGAATGGTTAACCAGCCGGCAGCCTGCGCCGCCGCTTCGCGATCCAATTCCGGAACGAGCAGCGAAGGTTCTTCCTGCCGAATAACTATAAGTCCCAGGAATCTCTCGTGGGGCTCCGAGGCAAATCCGGTTAAATAATATACGTGCTTGGGAAGAGTAATAAGGATAGCATCCAGGGCCTTCTGGTCCATGTAGGATTGCAGAACATTTAAACGCTCCAGATAAATTGATTTCATAACCTTCACCGGCTTTCATTCATTTATTGGTGGATCCTTTTATAGGGAGAATACCATGTTCATTATTAAAATAGAAGCAATCCCGAAACTGTTCTTATGGAAGAATGTCCGGAACCGAAATGGGCCGAGCCGTGCCGAACCGTGCCGTGCCGAACCTGCCGGATCCTAACGATGGTACTAACATTCCACTCATATTAAATGCTACAGCATTATAGGAGGCCATTATATGGAACAATCTACAGCCATAGCAGCGCCTACGGAAGCTGACACAGGATCTGCCTCCTCATCCGGAAAGAGCGGTAAATCCGCAGGCAGAATCCGTGAGCTGGAGCTGCTAAGAGCCTTTGCCATCGGGGCTGTCGTCATCATTCACGCAACAGCCGGAGCAACTGTGGAGGCGGCACTAGGCAGCCGGTCCCAATTATTGTACTTGCTGGTGAACCGGTTAAGCCTCTTTGCCGTACCAATCTTTATACTGCTGAGCGGAATTGTGCTGTTCTATCGCTACAGCAAGCACTGGAGCTTATCGGAAGCCATCTCTTTCTACCGCAAAAGGCTCCAATTTATTGTTATCCCTTACCTCTTATGGTCATTGTTCTATTCCTACTTCAATCCGTGGTTCTACAAGACTGTTCCGCTCAGCGCTTTGACACCGGACCTGCTGCTGGACCAATTGCTGTGGGGAACTTCCAGCTATCATCTTTATTTCATGGTTATCATCATTCAGTTTTACGCTGTGTTTCCGATTCTGATGACGTTGATTCACCGCTTTCCTTCGTTAGGCAAGGCATTGCCATGGATTGGCCTGGTGCTGCAGGCCGGAGCTTATGCCTATCGTTATTACGGCGGCGGTCTGGAGCATGGCGCTTCCCTTGCCGTTACTTATGCTTTCGTCTTTGCAGTAGGGGGCTGGATCGGCTTGAATTACGACCGTTTCCGGCAATGGCTCGATTCGTATTCCTGGGTGGCGACTGCGGCTGCAGTTGCCGTTGGGGGCGCGTATACTCTGCTTCATGTCGTAAGCCGCTACGGGATTAAATTCGGCTGGGAAACGGAGGCGGTTTTATTCCATCTATACGGAGTAGCCGCGGCTGCAGGATTGCTGGTGCTGTGCAGGCACCTGTCGAATTATAAAGGCATCAGCCGGTTTCTGACATCCATTGGCGCAGTCTCCTTCGGAATCTACTTTGTTCATCCTGTGCTCCTGTCGGTCTACCGCGCTTATTGGACCGCCCCGCCAGGAAGCCTATCGTATCATTGGTTGACTATCGGCGGATTTTTCATTATCTTTACTCTGTCCTGGGGAATTAGCAGGGGAATCAAATCACTTCCCGGAGGCTGGATATTGCTTGGCAGGTAACGGATATCGTCTCTCATCAAGCTTCATGCAAGATATTATTTCCAGTATAATGGACAAACTGAGGCTGTCGATTCATTGTGGGAAAGGCGTACAAAAAGGATGTTGTACTAGTGAAAAGTTCAGCAGCGAAAACGTAACGGACCTGGGAGACCCTATTTCGTCAAAATAGGCGGTTTCTTTAGACTAACGGACTCAGCTGCGCTTATTGCTTGGAACTCTCCTACTTTCGCATGCATTTCTTGGGGATAAGGTCATCCGATTCCGTTAAAATGACCGAAAGGCCATTTTGGAACGATTAAGGTTTCTAGGGTCCGTTAAAACCAAACCATGCAGCATTTTCGCATTAATCGGCAGTCTCAAACTACGCGTATGCGGCTCCGTTAAATTCAAATAAAGGGGGCAGGACATGTCCAACGAAACGGTAGTGCAATTGAAGAACGTATCCAAAACCATAAACGGCAAGCCTATTATCAAGAAGCTGTCCTTCTCGGTCCGCCGTGGAGAGATTTACGGCTTCCTCGGGCCGAACGGCTCCGGTAAAACGACGACCATCCGCATGATGGTCGGACTTATCTCCATTACGGAAGGCGATATCTATATCGCCGGCCATAACATTAGAACCGAGCGGAGCCAGGCGATGACCCACGTCGGAGCCATTGTCGAAACGCCCGAGCTTTATGGGTATATGAGCGGGTGGAAGAACCTGATCCACTTCGCGAGAATGAGCCGGAATCCTGTCAGCCGCGAACGGATGATGGACATTGTCCGTCTGGTGGACTTAGAGGATGCGATCCACCGGAAGGTGAAGACCTATTCCTTGGGGATGAAGCAGCGGCTTGGCATCGCCCAGGCTTTGCTGCACCGGCCGTCCATTCTGCTTCTGGATGAACCGACCAATGGACTGGACCCTAGCGGCATAAGGCAGCTTCGTGATTACTTGCGCAGGCTGGCCTCAGAGGAGAATATAGCCATCGTCGTATCCAGCCATCTGCTGTCGGAGATTGAATTGATGTGCGACCGGGTCGTTATCATTAAAGACGGCCAGTTTGTCGACGAACGCCAGCTTCATGGCGAAGCGGAAGACATGATGGTCTACCCGGTCGTGTTCGAAGTAAGCAACGCCGATCAAGCGGCCTTGCTATTGGAAGCCTATGGGGAAGTGAAGAAGAAGGATAACCGGGTGACGATTGAAATCAACCGGGAAACCATTCCGCAGGTAGTTACGCTGCTCGGCAAGGAAGGCATTCTCCTGTACCAAATCCGGACGATGTCTCCAACTTTGGAGGACATGTTCCTGTCCCTTACGAAAGGGGAGCGGCAATGATGGGTTTTGTGTCACTGATCCAGAACGAATGGATGAAAATTAATAGCAAAAGGCAGAGCTGGTTTTTCTATCTGTTTCTTATCACGTTTGTCCTGCTGGCCGGGCTGATCATTTTCTTTTTCCTGAAAAGTCTGGCCGACAATATAGGGGCAGCCGATTTTACTAACTATATGAATACGGCCTTCGGCATTTTCATTACCATCTATATGATGGTCATGGGAGCGCAAATCATAACGGATGAGTACCGCGACGGAACGATCAAGCAGCTATTGATCCGTCCGGCCGGCCGCGCGGCCATTCTGGGCTCCAAATATGTCACGCTGCTTCTTCTGCTTCTGGCTACTTATGCGATTCTCTATGTCTTCAGTCTTCTGCTCGGCACGATTCTTTTTGGAGTCGACAACAGCGGAGCCACTCCCGGCAGCGTCCTGGGCGGCATTCTATACCAGCTTCCCGGTCTTGTATTCTTCGTCACTCTGTCCTTCTTCATGGCGGTTGTCTTCAAAAGTCTGGGACTGGCTATCAGCATCTCGATCGTGGCCAATTTCATCGGCGGGGTACTGACCGGGCTATTGTCAAAGTATGAGTGGTCGAAGTTTATTATCTTCGCCAATACGGATTTAACGGTATACTCCAAAAACACGCTAATCAGTTCAGGAGCCCGTCCTTTCAAGGAAGGGATGACTCTGGGATTTTCCTTGACGGTCATTGTCGTTTATGTCATTGTGCTCTATGTGTTGGCCAACTGGATATTTGCCAGAAGGGACGTCCAATAGATCTGACGGCGGTAACAGCCTTCTTCCGGTTCTCCGGGAGAGGGCTGTTCTGCTATATCGGGAAGCGTGACGATGCGGGTCCAGTGCCGGGTCTGACCGGGGTTCAGCTTGTCCCCCGACTTTGGTCCAGTACCAAAAACCGACGAGGGTCCGTTTTGACGAATCCTGAAATGACCTAGAATAAAGACATGAACAAGAAGAGAAGCAAAAAGAGAGGCGGTGAATCATTATGAAGCTTGACGGTAAAAGCGGTTTTGCCATTCTGCTTATCGGTTGCGGAGCATTGATTCTGTTGAATAAAATCGGGTTTCACATGGGTGGCCTGATGGGATACCTGATCCCGATTGCGATGATCGCTCTTGGATATTTCGGAATTCAGAGCGGCCGCAAAATTCTCGGAGGAATTGTTCTTCTCCTGGGTATCCTCATTCTGATCGGCAAGTTCTCCTGGCTAATCGGTCTGATTATCGCATTTGCGATGATCGCATACGGTGCCTCGATGTTGAAGGGAACCGGCCGGAGTTACTGATGCATGAACGGGGGTTAGGAAATACCGAGAAGGAGGAAGTTCTATGAGCATACTTAGACGAATGCGGGATATTACCGTGGCAACTCTAAACGACAGGCTAGAGCAAAGCGAGGACCCGGTACGCTTGATCGATCAGTATCTCGCAACCCAACGGGAGCAGATTCAACAATCCGAGAGGTTGTACTCCCAATGCGTACACCATGCGGAATCATTAAAGCGGCAATACATGACAGCCAAAGAAGTGATGGAGAAGAGAGAGCAGCAAGCCATGCTCGCCCTGAAGGCCGGAGAAGAGGAAGTCGCCCGGCTGGCATTACAGGAGAAGATGACGCAGGAAGAAACTTATTTAAGATATCTGGAACTGTATGAGAATGCACGAGGCCCGATTGCCGAACTGGAGGATCAACTCCGATCCTTGCGGGCGGACTATCAGGAGGTAGCGGCCAAGCGAAGCTACTATCAGGCCAGAATGGAAACGGCCCGCTTGCAGCAGAAGTTGAACGAACGGCTCAGTGGGGGTGGGGGAACGGAATATACTTACCGGATGTTCAATCGCCTGGAGGAGCGAGTCTCCGATATGGAGATGGTCGCCAGATCGTTGAAGGAAGTCAGGAATGTGACGAAAGAAGCTCTGTACGAGGCAGGAAACACCATTAAGTCGGCATTGGATCAAGAGATGGAGCAATTAAAGCGTAAGCTGGAGAAGGAGGGTTGGACCAAGCAATGAAAAAGTTGTATCGCTCACGCAAAGACAGCAAGCTGTTCGGTCTGTGTGGCGGACTGGCGGAAATGTTGAATGTGGACTCGACTCTGGTGAGGCTCGTTGTGGTAGTCACGGCAGTATTCTCCAGCGGCACCTTGATTCTGCTTTACTTCATCGCCAGCATGGTCGTACCGAAGGAGCCGGACCTGGGAGGACCTACGTTCGGAATGCCCGGCGGGAACCCGCATTCTTACGGCTATAGCGGTCCTTATACCCAATCCGCCCCGAAATATGAGCCGCCGCAGCCGAAACCGTCCGATCTGGATGAGATGATGAAAGATATTGAGAAGAAGGCTTTACAGAAAGAAATCGAAGAATTAAGAGCCAAAGTGGCTAAATACGAGAAGGGAGATGTGTAACAATGGGAGTATTTTCGAGAATTAAAGATATGACGAAGGCATCTATTCATGAAGTGTTGGATAAGGTGGAAGATCCGATTGTAATGCTTAACCAGTATTTGAGAGATATGGAGGAGGAAATAGCACAGGCTGAAGTAACCGTCGCGAAGCAAATTGCCAACGAACGCAAGCTGCGCCAGCGTGTCGAAGAGGCCGAACGCTACAGCATGGAGCGGGAGCGGCAAGCGGCCGAGGCTTTGAAGAACGGTCAGGAAGCGATAGCGAGACAAGCGCTCGAGGAAAAACTGTATTACGATCAGAAAGTGACCGAATATGGCGAAATGCATTACCAATCCAAGAGCCAGGCTGACGAGCTGATGAAGCAGCTCCATGAGATGAAGGATGAGTTCTACAAAATGCGCAACAAGCGCAACGAGCTCGTATCCCGCGCCCAACTGGCCAAGGCGAAGAAGCAAATGTCCGAGGTCGTCTATAACGGAACGATCGGAGGAGGCAAAGCATTGCGCGGCTTCCACCGCATGGAAGAGAAGATCATGCAGCTGGAAGTGGAAGCGGAAATCAGCCGCAAGCCTTATGGCTACACACCGGCAGGCCCCTCTTACGGAACCGGGACCGTTGATCTGGCGAAGAAGCAGGCCGTGGACGAACAATTGAGCCAATTGAAAGAAAAGCTGGGCTTTACCGCAGCCGCTCCGGCGGAAACAGCGGGTGACAATTCGGAAACAGAAGCAAAATAGTATTGACGGACATATCCAATGTGGTATGCTATGGGAGGAAAAGCCATTGGGCGGCAAACGGAGGCCTTATGGCTTTTCTCCACTGTAATTACTTACCTACTACTTGGCATATGACTTGCAGGGGGGTGCGACATGGAGGATCAGAAAACAAACCGAAACCGCAATGCCTATCTTCTTTTTATCGGTGCTGGGGTATTTTTGCTTGTGCAGCATGTATTCGGGTTTGAAGCCATTGTCGCCCTTTTCCTTATTTTTCTAGGTGTTCAATATATTCAATCGGATGCCAAGAAACGAGGCTACGTCATGCTGGCGATTGGCCTGCTGTTCATCATGGGAGACAAGATGACGATTGTCGTCGCCCTGATCTTTATTTTTCTCGGACTCTTCTACTTAAAGTCCAAGCAGCAGCCCAAAGAATCGAATGTCCGGCATAAGCAGCGGATTATAGACAGTGTGAAGTATGATAAAGGCCCCTGGGTTCTGAATAACTTGAGCCAATGGAGTTTGATCGGGGAAATGCATATGGACCTGTCGCTCGCTATCTTCGAAGAGAAGGAAGTGACCGTCGTTCTGCAAGGGGTCATTGCCGATATCGACCTGATTGTCCCCGAGGATGTCGGAGTCTCCATTGAAAGCTCGGTGCTCTTCGGACAGATTGATGTTCCGCATCGTAAAGAAGAGGGAATGCTGAACAAGCTGAGCTGGAAATCTCCGAACTATGACATTTGCGAAAACCGGGTTAAATTTGTAGTATCCTATGTTGTAGCCGATATAGATATTAAGGTTGTCTAAGGATGGATGCATATTTCCTTGAAGAGAGGGGGACTGGAGCTTGAAGAACAGACTAACCAATATGATATGGAGAACTATGGGGGAGTCTATTCTTTTCAGTCTTCTTCTTTTCGTTATTATTCTCTATATTTTGTACACCTACGGATATCTTGACACACCGGAAAAATGGAAGGATGCTATCGTTATCGGTTTTGTTCTGCTGGCGGCCGTCATTGCCGTCGGCGCCGTATTCGGATATTGGCAGGCCAGCCGAATCAGCATGCGGATAGAGCAGTTGAGGGAAATCATGCTTCTGTTTGAAAAAGGAAACCTGTCCCGCAAGGTGCCTCCGCTTGGAGAAGATGAAATCGGCCGGCTGGGAGAACAGCTTAACCGGGTGAGCAAGAAATGGGAGGAGCAGATCAGTTCGCTCCAGAGGCTGTCCAACGACAACGCCCAGCTTGCCGAGAAAGCAAAATATTCGGCGGTCATAGAGGAGCGGCAGCGGCTTGCCAGAGATCTGCACGATGCGGTCAGCCAGCAGCTTTTTGCCATTTCGATGACAGCCACTGCGGTTGGCCGTACACTGGACAAAGACTTCGACCGGGCGAAGCGGCAAATCCATCTCATCGAGGAAATGTCTTCCGTGGCTCAATCCGAGATGAGGGCGCTGCTCCTGCATTTACGGCCCGTTCATCTGGAAGGCAAGCGTCTGGCGCAAGGCTTGATCGAGCTGCTTAAGGAGCTGCAAGCCAAGACACCGATCGAGATTTACTGGGAGATGGACGATGAAATCCAGCTTCCCAAAGGGATAGAGGACCACCTGTTCCGCATCGTGCAAGAAGCGCTGTCGAACACGCTGCGCCACTCCAAAGCAACGAAGATGGAAATCAAGCTGCTGCAGCCTCCGGAAGGAGTGCGATTATCCATCCGTGATAATGGGGTGGGCTTCGTTCTGGACGAGAAGAAGCTGGCCTCCTACGGACTCGTATCGATGAAAGAGCGTGTCAATGAAATCGGGGGCTCGATGAACGTAATTACGGCACCCAACAGAGGAACGCGCATCGAAATCCGCATTCCGATTATGGACAATGAGAAAGGAGAAAGAGTGGAAGATGGAGCAACCCATTAAAGTTCTGCTGGTGGACGACCACGAGATGGTACGCATCGGATTGGCTGCTGTTCTGGGAACGGAGGAAGGAATTGAGGTAGTCGGCGAAGCCAGCAACGGGATGGACGGAATTCGTCTGGCGCAGGAGTATAAGCCCGATGTCGTTCTGATGGATCTGGTTATGGAGGGAATGGACGGGATCGAGACCACCCGCAAGCTGCTGCAGATCTATCCGGATTGCAAAGTAATTGTACTGACGAGCTATT
Source organism: Paenibacillus sp. SAFN-117 (assembly GCF_051966115.1). Lineage (NCBI taxonomy): Bacteria > Bacillati > Bacillota > Bacilli > Caryophanales > Paenibacillaceae > Paenibacillus > Paenibacillus sp. SAFN-117. The sequence goes on along the minus strand of NZ_JBQCLK010000013.1, from coordinate 33,724 downwards.
TGGACGATGAGAAAATGTATCCGGTCATCGAAGCCGGAGCCTTCAGCTATTTGCTGAAAACGTCCAGAGCTTCGGAGATTGCTCAGGCTATCCGCGCCGCGGCCAAAGGGCAGCCCATTCTGGAATCTCAGGTGGCCACCAAGATTATGAACCGGTTCCGGCAGCCCAAACAGGAGCAGGCTCCCCATCATGATTTGACGGACAGAGAGATGGAAGTGCTTCGTCTGATTGCCAAGGGGCATTCCAACCAGGAAGTCGCTGACGAGCTGTTTATCGGAATTAAAACCGTCAAGTTCCATGTCACCAACATTCTGGCCAAGCTGGGTGTGGACGATCGGACCCAGGCGGCGATCTATGCACATAAGCACGGTTTGGCGGACTAATGCCTGAGAAGTTCACCAGGGTTCTTTGATGAAAAGGTATATAGCTTTGACTACTCCGGCTTCCCCCGTTACAATATAGTCATGTTAACGGAATGGAAGATTTTCTATTTCCGGACATCAACATCTTCCATCAACGAGGTAGTTTGGCCTCGATCACTCCGGCAGGAGTTCTTTCTTTTATTGGCATGAAAAGCTGGCTCTAATACCGGGTTGTTCATCTCCAGTCCCTGGGCCCGCAAGTACCCGGTATAAGCTTCGAAGGTTATACGTCGCTTTTGTATTTACAGAGCTCCGTTAAGGGCTTTACATACCACATAAGATCTTAAAGTTCTTTACAGCATTGATGCGTCGTAAATAAAGATACTTATTGGCATGGAAAGTTACAACTAAGACCGGGTTATTCATCATCGAAAGTAGCTCCGTTAAGAGCTTTACATTTAATAAAGCGGAGGGGTCTCGCTATGAATTATACTAAAATCGTTGTCATTGCCGTCATTATTATCGTGTCAGTACCCTTCCTATGGCTGGTGCGCAAGAAATACTTCAAGTAAAATCCCATAATGGGCCATCCCTAGGGGGATTTAGAAAAAGAAGGTCCATGCTGGCCGTAAGCAAAGGAAGCCTCCTAGCTCCATTCATTTCCCATCCTTAAAGAAATCTTTTTCATCAGACGGTTGTTCCTCCCCGGATAGCTCATACCATGGATTAAGGTGCACCAGGACCTCATCCACCTCCTCGTGAGCCTCCATGATCGAATGTTTGATTTCTCTGCTGATATTATGTCCTTCCTGTACAGTCATTGTGCCGGGAACACCGATCCGCAAATCCACAAGAATGTAATGGCCGTGCTCACGGGCACGAAGACGGTCTATTCTTTTCACCTCGGGATATGACCGGACAATGCTCTCAAACTGCCTCAGCTTGACCGGATCCACTGTTCTTTCCATCAAAATATCTATCGCTTCCTTCCCCATATCCCAAGCCAGCTTCAGCACCAGCAGGCTGACTATGATTCCCGCAACCGGATCTCCATAGCCGAGCCAGGCAATATTGTAGGCCGCTCCCACCATTCCCAGCCCGATCCCGATGACGGCGGCTATAGAAGCATAGACATCGGCGAGATGGTCATACGCTGTAGCTATCAAGCCTTTGCTGTTTGTCTTGCGGCCCAGCCGGATGGTATAGAGGAACAATAACTGCTTCCAGACAAGCGAAACGGCGGCTGCGGTTAGAGCTATCCAATGGGCGCCTGTTAGCGGCGGGCCAAGCAGCGCCTCGAACGAATGGTAGCCTATCCAAACAGCCGCAATCGCCAGGATGATAGCGACGAGTCCGGCACCGATCACTTCCGCCTTGCCATGCCCGTAGGGATGGTCCTTGTCGGCCGGGCGATTGGAGATTCTCATCGAGCCGAGGGCGGCTGCCGAAGCAATCAAATCCCCCGCATTATGTACGCCATCTGCAACAAGCACCTGGCTATGAAATAACCAGCCCACCGCCAGCTTGATGACCGTTAATAAAGCATTGCTGATCAGACTGATCCAGGCGGCGAATAATGACTGACTCTTATTGTTTGCAGACGTTTTGTGCGGGTCCCCGTGGCTTTCCATTATTTCCTCTCCTTCCGAGAACTGTATTATCCTGTCCGATTGAGACCTTACCGGTTATGCCTTCAACATTCCTTTGATTTAAGCAAGTTCATTAGGGTAATAAAGACCTTAACTGTTAATTTGAATGTTGCCCTCGAATTTTATGTAACATTATTCCCTGAAAGTGAATAGTCCTTGCAGTAAGGGCGCAATATGGATCGAAAAAAGTGTCAGCGGCTCTATTGGACTATTATCCCCTTTGCTCAGGCGGGGGGGGGGGCTATACGATATTGCGTCGACAAGTAGCTGTAAATTGAAGAAAATCGAGTGCCCTAAGTACAGAAAAACGGGTCAACCGCATGAGTTTAAGGACCCGTAATTGGAGCAACTCGCAATACACCGCATGAGCTCCAAGGGCCTGTAAGTGCAGAGACTGATCAATACCGCAGAGTGCCAAGGGCCTGTAAGTGGAGCGACTGATCAATACCGCACAGACGAGGACCCGTAAGGTGGAGCGACTCGCAATACACCGCATGGGTGCCAAAGACCGGCAAAAGTGCAGGTCTTTTGAAGAGTTTTGGGTGAAATCGGCCAAAGACCGGCAAAAGTGCAGGTGATTTCGGCCAATTGGCTGATTTTTCGATTTTGGCGGCGAAAGACCTGCAGAATTGCTCGTCTTTCCCGGGATTTATCGAATTTTTGCAAAATGACCTGCACTTTTGCTTGTCTTTGAAGCGTGGCATCAGCGGTTTGCGAAAATTAGGTGTTTAGCCGACTATAGCGACAGGAAGATTACCTCGAGGTACTCGCTGTCGCCTTCCACCGAATGGCGATAGAAATATCGTCGCGAAATACTCGGTCATCGCCATAAATTAAGGAGGACAATTTCCACCTGATTGGAATGACGTTGGTCTACAGCAAAGCTCACCTTCATCGCGTAGGATAGAAGAAGGCAGAGAATGCTGGGGGTGAGACGATGCAAATCCGGCCAAGGAACAGGGAGCAGGATGACCGGTACATCTATCGTATGGTGTATGAGGAACTGCTGCCTTATGCCAATGCGGCAAGACCCGATACCAGGATCAGCCGGGCGGAAATTTCACGAAGACTTCAACAAGGAATCGTATGGGTAATAGCTCCCGGTCGTAAGGGGAAGCCGGCAGGTTTTATTTCCTTTTTTCGGCGAGACCGGGATTTGCATATTGACATGCTTGCCGTCGACCGGCACTTTCAGAGCCGAGGTTTGGGAGGTAAGCTGATGGAGGCGGCGGAGCAATATGGATTGGAACGAGGCTGTCAAACGGTCAAACTGTTTGTGGATGAGCCGAACCCTCTCGCTCAGCAATTTTATTTCCGCAGAGGGTATACGGTATCGGAATATTATCCGTCTTACCGTTGTTTTTTGCTGAATAAGCATTTGTAGAATTACTAGAAGAGTACCAGTCTCCGTCTTACACCACTATACACGCAGGTGCGTAATACCGGATCTTAATGGCTAACAATGTTACTCATACCATCGGAATATGCTGAATAGCCTTCGTGTATCCCAATATCGAAGCCATATCATTACGTGTTGTCCGCCGACAACGTTTAAGATACACACGGCTTACAGATAATTTACTACGGATGAAGTTAAAGGTGCACGGGGCTTCCAGATGATCTTCTACTTCTACGGATCATGTTTAAATCGCACCGACCCCAGATAATTTACAGCGGATCAACGGAATAAAAAAAGCTTCTAACGGAGCCTCTTCGAAGACGAATAACCCGGTTTTAAAGGTAACTTTTTATGCCAATTAGAAAGTTTGTTCCACTTTAATGCTTTAATGAACTTAAAACTTTCTAATGTGGTAAGAAAAAACCGGGAATCTGCAAGACGAGAGGACAGGGCCGATTCCCGGTAATCTGAAGAAGCCTGAACTTCTATAGGGGCATAAGGAATAATTGATCAATCGAGTCCGCATCAAGCTCGACCCGGCTGCCGAACGGGTTCGGCGGATAGAACGGCCAAGGCTCGGCTCCCTGATCGAAGCCGACTTCATCGGAAATAAGTCCCGCCGTAAATGCGGGCTTTCCGGAGGCCCTTCTTCCGGCTCTTTTTTTCCGCTTATTCCTGCGGATGCGTGCCGTTTTGCCTTTGCTGCTTGCAGCAGCGGGCTCCACCCATGGAGCGTTATCGTTCAATATTAACTGGCCGTTGTGAACGCCTCCCAGAATACCGATTTGTCGGGCACCATCCTTCATAAGAGCTACAACCGGATACCCCCGGAACGGATGGCAGGTTTCTGGATCGACCGGGTAGATTCTGTACACCTGCTTGCACCTCCTTAGTCAATTCACAATAGTATATTCACCTATTGCGGCAGGCGAATAGACGAATACCGGGGGTGCCCGCCCATTTTATTGTTTCACCGCGATGGCGATTCTTGAGCGGATATGCTAAACTGTTGGAATAGAAACGGGTAAGCTCGTTACATATAACCTCGTAAGGGAAGAGATGAACCATGCTTGAGACCAATCAGGAAAAAGTGAGAGAAACAGGAGTTCTGTTCTTTATTTTCGGAGCGACCGGAGATCTCGCCAGCCGCAAGCTGTTTCCCGCTATATACAGCTTGTTTAAGGAAGGCAAGCTGTCCGACAAGTTTGCGGTCATCGGCTTAGCCCGCCGCGAAAGAAGTCGGGAGCAATTTCATGAAGATGTGCTCCGTTCGATTCAGGAATTCGCTCGGTACAAGGCATCCCCCGACGATCCGGAATGGGGCCGTTTCGTGGAGCATTTTGAGTATATGTCGCTGGACATCAATCGGGTAGAGGCGTTCAACGAATTAAATATAGCGGCGGAAAGGCTGGAGGAGCAGTTCGGAATAGCCGGTAACCGGTTGTTCTATCTGGCGCTGGCCCCGGATTTGTTCGGAAGCGTTGCCCACAATCTGAAGGCGGGGGGACTGCTTCAGACCGCCGGGTGGCACCGTCTCGTTATCGAGAAGCCGTTCGGATTCGACCTGCCTTCCGCGGAGAAGCTGAATAAGGAAATCCGGGAAGTTTTCGAGGAGCATGAAGTATACCGGATCGACCACTACCTCGGCAAGGAAATGGTTCAGAACATCGATGTGATCCGCTTCGCCAATGCGTTCTTCGAGCCTCTCTGGAACAACAAATATATCGCCAACATTCAGATTACTCTTGGAGAAACAGTGGGAGTGGAGGACCGCGGGGGGTATTACGATCACTCCGGGGCTCTTCGTGACATGGGGCAGAACCATATGCTCCAGATGGTCGCCATGATGGCTATGGAACCGCCGAGCCGTCTTCATCCGGAAGATATCCACGACGAGAAGGTTAAGGTGCTTCGTTCTCTAAGACCCTTCACCTCCGCAGAGGATGTCCGCAAGCATGTCATACGTGGACAGTACACGGAAGGACAAGCCAACGGACGGCCGCTGCCGGGATACCGGTCGGAGGATAAGGTGAATCCCGATTCGACAACCGAAACTTATTTCGCCGCCAAGGTCTATGTCGACAATTTCCGTTGGGCGGGAGTTCCGTTCTACATTCGGACCGGCAAGCGACTCCCGGTGAAAACAACCGAAGTCGTCGTCGAGTTCAAAAATATGCCGAAGAACGTATACCACGGCAGGAAAACGGGATTGGAGCCGAACCTTCTAGTGTTCCGCGTGCAGCCTATGGAAGGCATCTACATTAAAATTAATGCCAAGAGACCGGGCTCTGAAGGCGTTATCGTTCCGGTGGCGATGGATTTTTGCCAAAGCTGCCAGGTCGGCTTGAATACGCCGGAAGCGTACGAAAGACTGCTGTTCGATGCGGCCAGGGGTGATTCGACTTACTTTACCCGCTGGGATGAAGTTGCCCTTGCTTGGCAATATGTCGATCAGATTGCTTCCGCTTGGGCTGAGGATGCGAGTGATCTCAGAATGTATCCGGCAGGCTCCTGGGGACCGGAGGAGGCCCAGGCTTTGCTGGAGCAGGACGGCTTCCACTGGTGGCCGGTCAATGGTCAGCAGGAGTCGGAAGTGGTCTGGGTGACCAATCGCAGCGAATAGGAGAAGGCAGGAAGGACAGGCAACCGCCATTCCTGTTCGGGCCACTTGCGAATAGCAGGTGGCCTTTCTGTATTCCCCGGGGAAAACAGCTTATTCCGGCGTTAGCACGTTACTCGGCGGGTTATTCTTATGAATGCTCGATAGGACGGCATATCCAACGAAAAAGGTGCAGGATAAATAAAAAGTGACTATAATAAAAAATACGGATCGTTCATAGAAGGATGTGAGGCCGTGACAAGAAGAGCTTTTTTGAAATGGCTGCTGAGCCTTGGTGCTGTGGCCGCGGCCTTTGGTATAGGATTATGGCGAGGATGGTTTGGCGCAGTCAACCGTTCCTCAGGGCAAGGCGGTTCCTCCGCCTCCGCGCCCCCGGAGCCGCCTCCTCCCGAAGCAGAACAAAACGCGGGAGAAACAGGACCGTTGTTGACTCTGCTGATCCTTAGCGATCCCCATATTAATCCCGACCTGCCCGAGCATAGCAAGCATTTGGCTCAAGCTTTGGAAGATATGAAGAGGCTGCCCAATCCGCCGGATTCGGTTGTGATTACCGGTGATTTGACCGATTATGGACGCAAGCAGGATTATCAGGAGTTAAGAAGAGTCCTGGACAGATTCGAGCTTCCCCCTCTCTATGCGAATATGGGCAATCATGATTATTACGATATTTGGATCAATGAGCAGGGTCAGTTCAATCGTGAAGGAATGCCTAACGGCAAGTCGGATGCCGATTCCCGGGAGTCCTTCCTCAACTTCATGGGCCAGGAGAAGCCATATCGTGATGTATGGATCAAGGGGGTTCATCTTATTCTTTTATCCCAGGAGGCTTATGTAGAGGAGAGGCCGGAGGTAGGAGAAGGAGCCTGGTATTCCGATCAGCAGATGGCCTGGTTCAAGGAGCAGATGGAGCAGCATAAGGACGGCAAGCCGGCCTTCGTCATGATTCATCAGCCGCTCCCGCCCGCCGGGCAGGACGGAGGCTCGCATCGGCTCATTCGCGCCAACGAATTTCGCGATATTGTGAAAGACTGCCCGAACGTATTCGTGTTCTCGGGTCATCAGCATCAGGATTTTACTAACGGCATGAACCATTATGTTAAGGAAACCTTCCATTGGTTCCACAATTCCTCGGTCAGCCGGGTGATGAATCGCCGTTACGAGAACGCCCGGCCGGAGGCGGCACAAGGCCTGTATGTTGAAGTTTATGAAGACCGGGTCTTGTTGAAGGGCCGTGAATTTAGCGACGGGACCTGGATCGCGGAAGCCGATTGGCTCGTGGAACTGGCTCGCGGGGCCTAATAATCACCAGTGTTTCCAGAGCGAGAGCGGCAATAGTTTCTGTGTTCAACTATCCGAAAGCTTGTACAACGCAAGCAATAGAAAACAAGAGATGCATAGCATCATGTGCAAGTCATTATCTTTCGGGACAATTTATATATGGAAAGGGAATAGCACCGTATGACGACTAAATTAAGTCAAGAGCTGCAAACGGAGGTTGACAGAAGAAGGACGTTTGCGATTATTTCTCACCCGGACGCCGGGAAAACGACACTAACCGAGAAGCTTCTGCTGTTTGGCGGCGCCATTCGCCTGGCGGGAACGGTTAAGGGAAGGAAAGCGAATAAACACGCGACCTCGGACTGGATGGAAATCGAGAAGCAGAGGGGAATCTCCGTCACCTCCAGTGTCATGCAGTTTGATTATAAAGGCAACCGTGTGAATATACTGGATACCCCCGGCCACCAAGATTTCAGTGAGGATACCTACCGCACCCTGACAGCCGCAGACAGCGCCGTCATGCTGATCGATTCGGCCAAGGGGGTCGAGGTTCAGACCAAGAAGCTGTTTCAGGTTTGCCGCCAGCGGGGAATTCCGATTTTTACCTTCATCAACAAGCTGGACCGGGAAGGACGCAACCCGTTCGACCTGCTGGAAGAGCTGGAGCAGGTGCTGGGCATCCGCTCTTATCCGATGAATTGGCCGATAGGTTCGGGCAAGCAATTCTGCGGGGTGTACGACCGGGAGAAGACACGTATCGAGCTGTTCCAGGGGGACGATCACGATAAGATAGAGGTGCAGCCCGTCAGCGGGTACGACGATCCGGCCATTAAAGAAATCGCCGGTGACTATTTGTACGAAAGGCTGTGTGAAGATCTCGAGCTGCTGGATGTCGCGGGAGATCCGTTCGATATGGAGAAGGTGAAGCAAGGCGAGCTGACTCCAGTTTTCTTCGGCAGCGCGATTAACAATTTTGGCGTACAGACATTCCTGGAGAATTTCCTGCAGCTGGCGCCCAAGCCGGAACCGAGGGAAAGCTCCGCCGGCCGCATTGAACCGACGAAGGAGCAGTTCAGCGGGTTCGTGTTCAAAATTCAGGCCAATATGAATCCGGCGCATCGCGATCGCGTCGCGTTCCTGCGAATCTGTTCCGGCAAATTCGAGCGGGGCATGTCCGTCAAGCATGTGAGGGCAGGCAAGGAGATCAAGCTATCCCAGCCGCAGCAATTTCTGGCCCAGGACCGGGATATTGTAGACGTTGCCTATGCGGGAGACATTATAGGCCTGTACGATCCGGGAATTTTCCGCATCGGAGATTCGTTAAGTCAGGCCACCGAAATCGTCTATGACGAGCTGCCTACGTTCTCTCCCGAGCTGTTCAGCAAAGTAACCGTCAAGAATGCCATGAAGCATAAGCAGTATCAGAAAGGGATCGATCAGCTGACAGAGGAAGGAACCATTCAAGTTTTCCGGACGATCGGCTTCGAAGACACGATCCTGGGCGTGGTCGGACAGCTTCAATTCGAGGTGTTCGAGTACCGGATGAAAGCGGAGTATGGAGTGGACGTTATGCTGCAGCGAATGAATTTCCAGTTCGCCCGCTGGCTTGTCGGTCCCTCGATCGACCCCGGCAAGTTCCGGATTAATTCCCAGCTCGTCAAGGACAAGAAGGATAATTACGTGGCTTTGTTTGAGAATGAGTATGCGCTTCGCACCGCCATGGAAAAAAATCCGGATCTTCAATTTTTGAATGTAGCTCCGTAAATTACTGTGGGGGCGAACGGAAAGGTTTGTCTAACTGCAAGCAAGCGGGAGTTGTCAAACGGCTTGCGAACCTCGGGGAATCCGGTGGACCCATAGTCTTCACCGGATTCATGTCCCGCCGGGGGCAGGTACCTGACCCGACAAGCATGATCGGATAAAATGAAAGCGATAACAATTTGTCTTGTCCGGATCTACAGATAAGCGAGGAGGAGCTGGGGTATGGTTAAACCGATCCGCTTATGGAGGAGAATGAGCTTCAAGAAGAAGCTGCTGGTCTATTCTTTGCTGCTAAGCGTTATTCCCGTCATGCTTCTCGGCCTGATCTCCTCTTACATGGCCGGAAGCAGCGTGCAGGAGGAGGTGGACCGCAATCATCGGATTATTCTTAAACAGATGGAATATCAGATGGATGGTATTTTGAAAAGCCTGGACGCCTCTTCCCTGCAAATTGCCAGTGACCGGACCGTGGAGAAATCAGTCCGGCTCGGGATCTCCATGGATTCGTTGGAAACCTTGGAAACGACATTGGAGATGAAAGAAATCATTCGGCAATACCGCAGCTATAACGGGACGCTCTTCAACGTATCATTGGTGTATAATCGGTTCGGCCAAGTGTATTCCAATCATTACGGAATGCTTGCGCTCAACGATTTTCCCTATTACGAGCTGATTAAATTCGCCAGGCCGATGTATACGGGAGCGACGGTCGTCCCTCCCTATACCTATCCGCAACAAACCGAGTTTCTCCTGCTGCGTCCGGTGCCGATTAATTCTCCGGTTATGGAAGGCTGGCTGCTGCTGCATGTCGACCCGGAGATTATAGAGGAGGTTTTCCAGTCGGTCAGCCTGGGCAACGGGCGAAAGCTGCTTGTGATCGACGAGCAGGGACGCATCGTGCTGAGCAGCAATAAAGCCGATATCGGTACCAAGCTCACCGCCACCAATGATTTGCATCAATTTTGGCAAAATCCTTCCAGCTTTACAGGACCTTATACATACAATAAGCAGCAATACCATCTGTCTTCGGAGAAGTCCTCCTTCAATAACTGGACTTATCTGGCGATGACTCCGTATTCCGAGTTAACGGCCAAATCTGATCATATCCAACGGCTCACCTGGATAACCGTCATCATTCTGATCGGACTCTGGATGTTGATCTCCGTCATCGGATCGCATCGGCTATATTTTCCGATCCAAAGGCTTGCGGGCAAATTCTCCGGATCGGACCGGGAGGCGGATGATCTTAATGCTCTGGACTCCTATTTGGAGAAGGTACTGAGGATCAATGAAGGGCTGCGGCTTCAGTATCAGGAACAGCTTCCCCACTTGAAGGAAAGCGTGCTATTCAAGCTGCTTAGAGGAGAGATGACCGAGGATGAGTTAGCCTTCCATTCGGCGAATAAACATTTGGCGCTTGACGGAAGCCGGTTCTATCTATTGGCTCTGGAAGTGGATCAGCCGGTTAAATTTTGGCGGAAATATCAGACCCGAGACCGCTCGCTGATGATGTACGCTCTGTCCAAGCTGATTCAGGAAATTTGTGAGGAGATGCCGACCTGTGTGACGTTGACTCCCAATCCGGGACAGATCATCTGCATTCTCGGCACAGAACGGAATGATGATGCGACCTGGAGCCGGATCAACGAAATGAGCCGTCTCATCCGGGAGAAGGTGAAAGAATATTTTCAGCATACGATTACCGTCGCCATTAGCGATGCCCAGCCTTCCCTGACGGCTGTCAGCCTTGGCTATGAACAAGCGCTCCAACTGCTTCGTTATCGTTTTGTAATGGGCGGGAATGCGACCATTACCCGCGAGATTGCGGAGAATTCAACGATGCTCCGGCAGTTCAATCATTTTTTCGCCAAATGGCAGAGAAGGATTCTGGCAAGTATTGCCGAGGGGGATATAGAGCAAGCCCGGAACCAGTTCGCGGAAATGATGGAGGACGTCCCTCATTTTATGGCCAATGTGGAAAGCGTGCTTGGCTTGATGGCTTATTTGCTTGGGGAAATCGACCAGTGCTTGCAGGATAGAGGCTATGATCTTCATGAATGGATGGATGATCAGCTCTATATGAATATTTATTCCGCCTCGTCCCTCGAAGAGGTCCGTCAGTGGTTCTGCAATGAGCTATTCCCGTCCATTCAGCGCGAGATGGAGCAGTCCCGGCAGTCCAAACAGGCCTTGCTGATCAGCCAGGTGATTGACTACATTCATGAAAGATTCGAGACGGATTTATCCCTGCAGCAGGTCGCGGAGCATTTTCACTGTTCCCCCTCCCAGCTAAGCCGCGCTTTCAAGGAAGAGAAGGGGATCAATTTCGTCGATTATCTTATCGACTACCGAATGAACAGGGCGAAGGAATGGCTGGCCCATTCCGATTTATCGATTAAAGAGATTACGGAAAAGCTGCGTTACGCAACGACTCAAAATTTTACCCGTGTCTTCAAGCAGTGCACGGGGATGCCGCCGGGAAAATACCGTGAGCAATTTCGTCAAGGATCTTAGCATCGGGAAGCGCGGGCTGGATTATAGACAGGTATAATACCTTTCTTCCTAATCGGGGAAAGGTTCTTTTTTTGCCTGTTTTGTTTCTTATTTTGCCCTGATTGTATGCAAGAATGGAAACTTCCCGTTTGCCGCCGTTTCTTGTACAGTACGGTTACAAACCGAATGAAAGGAGAGAAGCCGACCATGAAACCGGCTGCAGAATCGAAAGCGCATTCAAGGATGCCCGTTCAATCCCCCGCCGGATGGGGCCGGATGAGGAAGAAGATATGGCAGAGCCGTTATATGTATGTATTTGTGCTGCCGGGCTTCCTTTATTTTATCATCTACAAATATGTTCCGCTGCTGGGGTCTGTCATTGCCTTCAAAGAATACAGCCCATTCCAAGGGTTTATGGACAGTCCCTGGGTCGGCTGGGCCCATTTTGCCAGGATTTTCGATAATGCGGAAGTGGTGCAGGTGCTGATCAATACGCTGGTGCTGTCGTTTCTGCAAATCGCCTTTGCCTTTCCGGTTCCCATACTATTGGCGGTTATGCTGAACGAGGTTCGCCACGAACGATTCAAGAAGCTTATTCAATCGATCGTCTACCTTCCGCATTTTTTGTCTTGGGTGGTGGTTATCGGAATTGTAACGATTTTCCTGCGAAGCGACGGGCTCATCAACGGGATCCTGCAAGCCTGGTTCGGCATGGAGCCGATTCTGTTCCTGCAAATTCCCGCCCTGTTCAAGCCGCTGCTCGTATTGGAGGTCATCTGGAAGGAGTCGGGCTGGGGAACGATCATCTTCCTCGCGGCCTTGGCGGGAGTCAATCCGGAGCTCTATGAAGCGGCCGTAGTCGACGGGGCCAGCAGGCTGCGAAGGATCTGGCATATTACACTTCCCGCGATCCGCAGTACGGTAGTCATCTTGCTTATATTGCGCCTTGGTACCGTACTGGACAACGGTTTCGAGCAGGTGTTTCTGATGCTGAATCCCTATGTGATGGAAGTGGGAAATGTGCTGGATACTTATGTTTATTACAAAGGCATTTTACAGTCGGATTTCAGCTTTGCCACCGCTGTTGGCCTGTTTAAGTCCGTCGTAGGGCTCATTCTGGTGATCGGGGCGAACCGGCTGGCCAAGAGATTCGGGGAAGAAGGCATTTATTAGCAGATATACACCGGGAGGGATACGCATGTTTCACCGAACCGTCGGAGACCGGATTCTGGAGACGGTCAATATCGTGCTGCTTGTGTTAATCGCCGTCAGCATGTTCATTCCTTTTCTGTATATTTTCTCGGTCTCCTTCTCTTCCATGAAAGATTTTCTGGAGAATGATTTTATTCTGTGGCCCAAGGAATGGGTGGCGGACGCGTACAAGTATATTCTCGGCAACGACCGCTTCATCCGGTCCATCGGGGTGACGGTCTTCATAACGGTAGCAGGAACGCTGATGAATCTGCTCTTTACGACGACGATGGCGTATGGCTTGTCGCGGGATTTCGCGGGCCAAAGAACGATCCTTTTCATGGTGCTGTTTACCTTCCTGTTCGGAGCCGGCATTATTCCGACCTATCTGGTTGTCAAAGAGACCGGGCTTCTGGACTCCGTCTGGGCGCTCATTATACCTGTGCTGATCAGCCCGTGGAATCTGATCGTTATCCGCCAGTTCTTCCGCAATATTCCCGAAGAATTGCACGAGGCCGCGATTGTGGACGGAGCCAATCCTTTTACGATATTCGGGCGCATCATCCTTCCGCTGTCCAAGCCGGCGTTGGCCACCTTCGGCCTGTTCTACGCTGTCAGTCACTGGAATTCTTATTTTACGGGCTTGATCTATATCAGCAATCCGGCCAAGTGGCCCATACAGGTGCTGCTGCGCCAAATTGTCGTCGTGAATGACAACACCTCCTTGCTGGAGCAGCAGACCTTGGTTCAGCCGCCCCCGGCGGAGACGATTCAGATGGCCGCTATTTTGTTGGCGACGGTCCCTATTTTGGCGGTTTATCCGTTTCTGCAGAAGCATTTCGCCAAGGGGGTGATGCTCGGTTCGGTCAAAGGCTGACTATTTCATGCCGGCGTTCCGGGAATCTGTCCGATTTATCGATGACGCAACGATTCCGGGATGACAAGAGGGTGGCACAAGATTCGCTCATTATAAGCGGAGGTGGTCGTAATGGCTAAAAAGAGATGGATAAGCGCGGGCTCGGTGCTGATGACGGTGGCTTTAACAGCGGCGGCCTGTTCGGGCGGGGGCTCCCAGGGAACTTCCCAGCCTTCCGGGGAGCCCGGGGCAAAGCAGGCGGAAGAGAACAAAATGCATGAGATCAGCTTCATGAACTTCGCGTATACGATTTTTCCTGCGGCGGAGGGCGCCGGAGTCGATGCCATCAAGGAAAAATTCAACGCTCATATCAAATCACAATTTATATTGCAATCGGATTTTAACAGCAAGCTGTCGGTCGTCATGGCCTCTGGCGACATGCCGGATGTCGTGGCGATCAAGGATCTGGATTCGAATTATTATAAATGGGCCAGGCAGGGGGCTTTTCTTCCGCTGGATGACTATATCGACCAATACGAGACGTTTCGCATGGTTCCCGATGAAATTTGGGATCAAATCCGTGTAGACGGCAAAATCTACAGCATCCCGATGTATGCCCCCACCTATGTGTTCAGCAATATCATCCGGAAGGATTGGCTGGACAACCTCGGGCTGTCGATGCCGACCAATTATGAGGAACTGCTTGAGGTAGCCATTGCCTTTACCAAGAATGATCCGGACGGTAACGGCAAGGACGATACGTACGGCTTTGCTCTTGGAGAAAATATTTCACCTGAATATATGGCAGGAGCTTATTGGTCCGGAGGCTGGTACCACAAAAATGAGAACGGCGATTATATTCCCGGAATCATCGGCCCCGGGCGTAAAGAAGTGATTGAAACCTTAGCGGCGGCGTACAGGGAAGGAGCGGTGACCAAGGATTTTGCCGTGCTCAACTGGGCGCAGGCGAATAAAGAATTTTATTCCGGCAAGGCGGGGATTTTCATCGGCACTCCGACCGGGATGGTAGAAGAGTATTATACCGGATTGCTGGAAGTGAATCCCGAGGCGCGGCTGGCTTCGATTCCTCATTTCGTAGCTCCCGACGGGAGTCAGGGACGGCTGCTGGGGCAAGGATATTTCGGCCTGTCCACTCTATCCTCGAAGCTGAAGAATGATCCGGAGAAGGTCAAGAAAATACTGGAGATTATGGATTATGGCCGGCAGTTCATCCCGGTGAATGAGCGAACCCCGGACAATGAAGTGTTTGATTGGCTAATGGGGCACGAGGGAGTGGGCTACGAGATGGTGGACGGCAAGGCGGTGCTTAAGCCGGGCTCGGAGAGCATTACGCCGATTCAATATATGCTGCAGCGGCATGAATTTTGGAAGCCGTGGGCACCCAACGATGAAGCGAATCAATACTCGATCGCTTCTTACAACGATCCGAGAATGCAGCAATTTATCGCTGAAATCGAAGAGATGGAAGCGACATACAACAAAACCCCTTATGCGGATCCGAGCCGCGGTATTTTCTCTGAAGCTCAATCTTCCAAAGGAGCCGATTTGCAAAAATATATTATCGGAGAGCAGACGAAGATGATTTCCGGTCAACGCCCGCTATCCGATTGGGATCAAATGGTCAAGGAATGGATGGGACGAGGGGGCGCGGATATCATCAGAGAGATCAATGACGGAATTAAAGAAAGAGGAGCGGCCAAGTAAATTGCCGAGACGAATTCGGGCCAAGCCGAGGTTATATGACCTCGGCTTTTTTTGGTTCATAACAGAATATATAACTCCACTTTGTGGGGGACTGGTAAAAGCGATTAAACGTGTTAAGAAAATTGGCATAAAAAAGCTCATTATGGTGAAACTACCATTACTTATTGATATCAACAAGTGTGGCAATTGGAGGTGTCAGGATGGCAGAGGAAAAACATAATAAAAGCGCCCCGCGCGATGAATCCAGACGACAGTTCCTGAAATATTCCGGAGCGGCTCTTGGCGGAGTAGTTGCCGGCGGAGTGATTGGCGGAGTGATCGGATCGACAATGACCGCTCCTAAGGAAACGGCACCGCAGCAGCCGGGCCAGACGGAGCAGCCGCCGGTCAAGGATTATAATCAGGCGCTGATGTTCCTTAATACGGAGCAATTTCAGTTGACCCAGGCAGCAACGGAACGTATTTTTCCGAAGGACGAGCTGGGGCCCGGCGCTATTGAATTGGGGGTCGCGTATTATATCGACCACCAACTGGCCGGTCCGTGGGGTATGAACGCCAGAGATTATATGATAGGTCCATTCTTCAAGGCAGAGGCGACCCAAGGATACCAATCCGGGTTTAAACGCCACGAAATATTCACTTTGGGGCTGCAGGCGCTGAAAGATTATTGCCAAACGAAGTACAGCAAGGCTTTCGCGGATCTGGACGAGGCCCAGCAGGACGAGGTTCTGACCGTATTTGAAAAAGGAGAAGAAGTCCAGCTTCACGGAATGTCGAGCAAAATTTTCTTTAATTTGCTGCGCTCCTTGACTCTGGAAGGAGCTTATGCCGATCCGCTATACGGCGGCAACAAAAATATGGACGGCTGGAGGATGCGCAATTATCCCGGCAATCAGATGAGCTATGCCGATGTCATCGACAAGGAAGAATTTATCAAGATGGAGCCGTCGAGCCTCCATGATCACATGAGTCACTAACTAGATAAGGGGACATGCAAGTGGCTACTACATTACCAAAGGTACCGATTGTAATCGTTGGATTAGGTTGGATGGGAGGCATCATTGCCTCGGAGTTGACCAAAGCGGGACATAAGGTAGTTGCTTTGGAGCGGGGTAAACCGCGGAAGACGGAAGATTATTTCATGGTGCATGACGAACTGCGCTACGCTCAACGGTATGAGCTGATGCAGGATCTGTCCAGGGAGACGGTTACTTTCCGCAATACGGAAAAAGTGCGGGCCCTGCCGATGAGATCCTACGGCTCCTTCTTGATGGGAGATGGAATCGGGGGCGCAGGGGTTCACTGGAACGGGCAAAACTACCGTTTTCTCCCCTATGACTTTGAGATTTATTCCAAGACGGTGGAGCGCTACGGAAAGAATAAAATTCCGGACGGCATGATTATCCAGGATTGGGGAATTACCTACGACGAGTTGGAGCCTTACTTTGACAAATATGAGAAAATGGCCGGAATCAGCGGTGAACCCGAGCAAAACCCAATGGTCGGCCAGCGCTCCAGCCCGTTCCCGACTCCGCCGATGAAGAAAACCCCGGGAATGAAGCTGTTCGAGGATGCCGCGAGAAAGCTGGGATACAATCCCTATGTCATTCCGTCAGGCAATTTATCCGAAACCTATACGAATCC
The DNA here is from genome assembly GCF_051966115.1 of Paenibacillus sp. SAFN-117. Lineage (NCBI taxonomy): Bacteria > Bacillati > Bacillota > Bacilli > Caryophanales > Paenibacillaceae > Paenibacillus > Paenibacillus sp. SAFN-117. Next base: position 16,746 of record NZ_JBQCLK010000013.1, on the reverse strand, counting down.
GGACGGCATTACTCGTGCTGCCTGCCAATACTGCGCTTTCTGTGAACGGTTCGGCTGTGAATATGGCGCGAAGGCGGATCCTATCGTAACCGTGCTTCCCGTAGCCCAGAACACCGGCAACCTGGAAATCCGCACATTTTCCAATGTGACCCGGATCATTCACGACGGCAAGAGGGCAAGCGGTGTCGTTTACATCAATACGTTAACCGGAGAAGAGTTCGAGCAGCCGGCGGATTTGGTCATACTGGCCAGTTATGTATTCTCCAACGTTCGTCTGCTTCTTCTCTCCAAGCTGGGCAAACCGTATGATCCGGCTTCCGGAACCGGTGTTATCGGCCGAAACTACGCGTACCAGATTACGGGCGGGAATGCTTACGGCTTCTATGATGACAGGGAGTTTAATCTTTATATGGGGGCAGGGGCGCTAGGAAGCTGCTTCGACGATTTCAACGGAGACAATTTCGACCATTCGGACCTGAATTTCATTCACGGGGCGAATATTCGCTTCACCCAAACCGGAAATCGGCCGATCGCCAGCAATCCGACGCCGAGCGGCACTCCGAAGTGGGGCAAGGAATTTAAGCAGATGTCGATCAAATACGCCAACCGCATGCTTGTAGTCAGTATTCAAGGGGCCAATATGCCATGGAGGCATCATTATATGGATTTGGACCCGACCTACAAGGATATATACGGACTGCCGCTGCTTCGATTAACCTATGATTTTGAGAATCAGGATCGGGAATTGGTCAATTTTATTTCAACCAAAACCGAAGCGGTCATGAAGGAAATGAATCCGACCAAGCTGGAAACGTCCAAAGCGATCAGCAACTATGATATCGTCCCATATCAGTCCACGCACAATACGGGAGGCGTAGTGATGGGGGCGGACCCGAGCACTTCTGCAGTCAATTCCTATTTGCAGATGTGGGATGCGGAAAATGTATTTGTTGTAGGAGCATCGGCCTTTCCCCATAACAGCGGATACAATCCGACGGGCACAATTGGGGCGCTGGCATACCGGGCTTCGGAAGGCATTCTCAAATACTTGCAGCAGGGCGGATCTCTCGTATAGGGCTCTGTTCTGTTGAAGGACAGGGGTAGAATGGATATAAAAGAAAATCTGGTCGTTCATCTGACCGAGCTACGCAAGAGATTGATCGTGGTCGCGACGGTCTTGTTGGGCGCCATGTGCGCGGGGTTGTATTTATCTCCCGCCATATTGCGCTATGTTCAAGCCAGGCCGGGCGCCAGCGGCATCGAGTGGAACGTATTCTCGTTGACGGACGGGCTGTTCGTCTACATGAAGTGCGCGTTTCTGTTTGCGATCCTGTTCACTCTTCCGGTGCTGCTGTATCAAATATGGGCATTTGTCAGGCCGGGTCTGACTGATGCGGAGGCCAGAGGAACACTTGCATTCGTTCCGGCCTCCTTCCTGCTCTTCCTTACGGGCACCGTTTTCGGCTACTATGTCGTTTTTCCGATGATGGTCGGGTTTATGAAAACGATGAACGCCTCGATCGGGGCAATGGAGACTTACGGGATCGATCGTTACTTTTCCTTCCTGTTCAACGTCGTCTTTCCGATGGGGGTCTCCTTTGAAATGCCCGTTGTCGTCCTGTTTCTTACACGGCTTGGGCTGTTGACTCCGGAGAGGCTCAAGGGAACCCGGAAATATGCTTATGTCGGGCTTGCGATCGTAGGGGCGCTGATCTCGCCGCCGGACTTCATCTCGCATCTGTCCGTGACGATTCCGTTAATTGCCTTGTTCGAAATCAGCGCCGCCTTGGCAGGCCATTACTACAGAAGACTAGCAACACTGTCAACCAATACCCAGTAAAGGGGAGGTTAATCAAATGTTCAATAATGTAGGGATTCCCGGCTTGATTATTATCCTGGCCATTGCCCTGATTGTCTTCGGGCCGGCCAAGCTTCCGCAGCTCGGAAGAGCTTTCGGCGATACGCTGCGTGAGTTCCGCAATTCGACTAGAGGAATGGTCGACGATACCGAGGATAATGTGGTCCGCCAGGAGAAGGACGAACTTAAATTGCTTAAGTGACAAGGAATAAAAGCCGCAGATCCCTGTGATCGGCGGCTTTTTTACCTATAAAATGGCTTGATCTCCCTTGGAATGAAAAAAAAGATGTGTTTTTGCAGGCTTTACCGCGGACACGGGATCAAACAGCCCAAAGCGTGCAGAATTGCAGGCTTTACCGCGGATACGAAGCAAAACGTCACTTTTCTTGGGGTTTTGGGTCTTGGTCATGCACTGTCAGTTGTCCAGTGCATCAGCGGGTATGCACACATATGATATTGGAGTAAAAAAGCTCTATATACCAGTACAGTAAAGGCCGCGTGTACAGGAACGCGAGCAGTGAATCTCTGATACCGGATGCCGTCTCCGATATCGGTTAAGGAGGTGCCGTCTGTTGCATCTGTTAATTATCGCCCCGGAACAAATCCCGGTTCCTCCGGTATTGGGGGGATCGGTGGAAATTTCGATTCACCATATTGCGAAAGAGCTGTCCGCCAGCCATCAGGTAACGATCATCAGCCGCGAACATACCGGCTATCCCGCCTTAACTAAAGACGGAAATCTAACGATCATCAGGGTTCCGGGAGGAAGTCAGGGCAATTATTTAAACCATGTCCTCAGAAGATTGGCCGGCCATACCTTTGACTGGGTGCAGGTAGATAACCGCCCTCTCTTTCTCCCTCGGGTAAAGCGGCAATTTCCTAATACGCCCGTGTCCATTTTCCTGCATTCGCTGACATTTGTTTCCGCCCCCCGAATTTCACGTGAGCTGGCGTTCCGCTGTTTGTCCAAAGCCGATTTGATAGTTGCCAACAGCTTGTCTTTACAGAATAGGCTGAAAGAACGGTTCCCCCGCCTTCACAACAAAATTAAGAAAGTTTGGCTGGGAACGGACTTGAATCGGTTTCGGCCGCCGACACCGGCAGAAAAAATGGATCTGAAAAACCGATACGGGCTAGCGGCATCATTCACCGTGGCCTTCGCAGGGAGACTGATTCCGCGCAAAGGACTTCCCCTGCTGATCCGCGCTATCCGCATGGCGCGAAATGAAGTTCCCGAAATCAAACTGGTAGTGGCAGGGAAGAGCCAGGTGCATGGTTACGGGATGAAATTAAAGAAGCTCGCCCGGCATTACCGGGTCCCGGTCGTGTTCTTGGGGCAGCTGTCGCATCGGCAAATGCACAAGCTGTATTGGATGGCCGATTGCTTCGTCTGTCCGTCGCAAAAGCATGAAGCCTTCGGCCTGGTAAACGTAGAGGCGATGGCTACCGGGCTTCCCTGCATAGCCTCTAATATCGGGGGAATCGGGGAAATTATCCGGGACAAACATAACGGACTGTTGGTCGATCATTATCAGGACTACAGAGCGTTTGCCGCACGGATTGCTTATCTTGCCCGTCACCGGGAATGGGGGAAGCAATTGGGCAAGCAAGCGAGGGAGGATGCAGTCAAGAGGTTTGGTTGGAAAACATCAGCAGGTCATTTAATCAATCTGTATGATCTTTATTACAGGTCCAATGTTAAGTCAAAGGTGGAGGAAGCGCGGTGAAACTGACAGCGAACAAATGGCTTAAGACAACCATCCTGCTGCAGAACGAACAGATTCGCCCGGTCATTCCCGAAACCCGGCGGATGAACAGGGACAGCCTGCAGGAAATGTTGAATAAATACGGTATGGTTTATATTAAACCTAATTTCGGAACCTTCGGTATCGGGGTCATCCGAGTCGAGAAGGAAGAGGCCGGGGGTAGACTCCGGTTTCATTTTCAAAGAGGGAAGCGCAGATGGACGTTCGGTTCTTATACGGATATGTATGCTAATCTGTTAAGACAAACCGGGAAGAAGCGCTATTTGGTTCAGAAGGGAATCAGGCTCTTAAGCCATGAGCAGCGTCCCTTCGATATTCGCGTAATGGTGCAGAGGAACCCGGTGAAGAATTGGGAGACCACCGGGATGATGGGAAGGGTGGCTCATCCTCAGAAGGTAGTAACGAATTATCATAATGGAGGGACACTTAAGACGGTTGACGTCCTTCTGAGCCGATACATGGGCCCTGCCGAGAGGGAGAAGTATATGGCACGGCTTGCCAAGCTGGGGACGGATGCGGCCATACAACTGCATAAACATTTTCCCGGATTGAAGGAAATCGGGGTCGATATCGCCATCGGCAAAGATTTAGATCCATGGATTTTGGAAGTTAATTTCCGGCCGGACCCTTATATTTTCAGAAAATTGGCCAACCGAAAAGCCTACTTAAAAATTTTAAGGTATGCCAGGGCCTATAAAAGAATCCGATAGCCTGTCTACTTCGATTTATGCGTCTGAAAAATTTGAAAAGCTCTCTCCATCTATTTCCTTATGAAACTATAAGGGGTCTGGATGTGGTATGATAAGGACAAATTGACGTTGCTTTCAATATAAACGAAATGGGTGGAGAAAATGTCTAAGCTGGCCGTTGTCACCGATTTTGACGGGACCTTAATGCAGCAGGATGTCGGAGATTTGCTTATGAAAAAAGCCGGGGTCGAGAAGGAACCGGCAGTGGTGGAGGCTTACCGCCAATTCGATGCCGGTCAGGTCGGTTCCATGGAGGTGGCGAGAACGAGCTACTCCTTTCTGGCAGACCGCAAATCATTGGTGGACGATGTGATCCGACAGATAAATCCGCGGGAGGGAGCTGCGGATTTTCTTGACTTTTGCCGTAAGCACGGTATCCCTGTCACGATACTGAGTGATGGAATGGAATATTATATCCGGGAAATCATCCGGAAGTTCGATTATCAGGTGGAGCAAATCATATCGAATCCGATTTATTATACGGAGGACGGAGGGTACAGGCTTGATTTCCAAAATGAAAATGAAGCTTGCAAATGGTGCGGCTGCTGCAAAGCGGACGTGGTGCGGAAATTAAAGCAGGAAGGCTACCATGTGCTGTATATCGGAGACGGAACGAGTGATTATTATGGTTCGGGTTTTGCCGATTGGATCTTTGCCAGAGCAAGGCTGGCCGGTTACCTCGAAGAAGCGGGAGAGGCCTACTTTCCGTTCGAAACCTTCCATGACGTGCTGAAAGTTATAGAACCGGATCTGGATAAGTTCCTATCCGGAGAAGCCTCGGGCAAACGAATGGTCCCTAATACTTTTTGCCTGTTTGAAGAATAAATTTATCACTTCCCGTTCAATGATGAGTGAGTAGAATAGTTTTGAACTTAAACAGGACAATAGTAGACTCTCGCGTTGGGCATGTCGGGTTGCCGACCCAAGGCCCGCAACGCGCGCCAGGAGAGGCGTGCGTTGACCGGGAGTCTTTATTTTTGGCATTTTCGTGTGTCAGGAAAGAACTCTACTGGGGAAGATGATCCTTAAGGGCTTGAACCAAAGTGGAATGGGTAGGTTCATCCGTATTTTTCCAAATAATTTCAAATAACACGCCTAACCCGGGAAGGGCCTGATCCGTGCTGTCAATCGAACCTTCAATCACATCCGTCAGTTCTTCTGTCGATTTGCCCTGTACTCGCTGCACAATAGCCTGCCTTAAGTCGATATTCATCGTGAGAAAACCTCCGTTGTCGTAAGATTCGTCGCGAGCAACCACAAAAGTTGCCCTATCTAAAGGCCGAACCATTTACCATATATAAAAGTGGGGGATGAAGCAAGCCACGAAGCCTGCTTTAGGGGGAATTGTTATTAATATGTCTTTAGGCACCCCCTTTTATGTATGGATCCCTACGGTATGGTATAATTCTAGGAAGAAGCTAAAGGAGCGGTAGCGATGAAAAAACAATTTGCCATTATCGGAATGGGCCGCTTCGGTTCGAGTGTGGCCAAGTCTTTATCGAAATCCGGGTATGATGTGTTGGCTGTCGATTCCAACGGCCAGAAGGTACAGGAAATGAGTGCCTTCGTGACCCAAGCGGTTCAAGCGGATTCCACGGATGAAGAAGCACTGAAGGCGCTGGGAATCCATCATTTTGATGTCGTTGTCGTAGCTATCGGGCAGGATATTCAATCCAGCATTCTGACTACCCTGATTCTCAAAGATCTGGGCATCCAGAAGATTATTGTCAAGGCGCAGAACGATTTGCATGGCAATGTGCTGAAGAAAATCGGCGCGGACAAGGTCATTTTTCCGGAAAGGGATATGGGAAATCGGGTCGCTCATCACTTGATCTCTCCCAACATCTTGGATTACGTTGAATTATCCGATGATTACAGCATCGTGGAGATTAAAGCGTCTCCCCAGATGATCGGCAAGAGTTTGCTTCAGTTGGATATCCGGGCCAAATATCGCTGTAATGTGATGGCTATCAAAACAGGCACCCATATGAATATTGCACCTCATGCTGAAGATGCGATCAAGGAGGACGATGTTCTTGTCGTCGTAGGGAAGAACGAGGATTTAGTCGAATTCGAGAAAACGTTCACGAAGTAATGGAGGCTGTATGACCAACGAAATTACATCAGTTAATAACCTGCGGGTTAAGCAGTGGGCGCAGCTGCTTGGCAGGAAGGGAAGAGACGAGCAGAATAAATATTTGATCGAGGGCACGCATCTGGTACAGGAGGCTTTGCGTTCGAACGAGCCGGTCGAGACGGTGCTTTATTCCATGGAACGCGGCCTTCCGCCGGAGCTCAAGGACAACGATCGTGCGGGGCGGGAGGAATGGATAGCCGTTACGGAAGCGGTGCTTTCCAAAGTGACGGATACCCGAACGCCGCAAAGCGTCGCTGCTATTGTCAGGAAGAGGGAAGAATCGGCCGAAGGGCTGCTGTCGTTATCGGACGGATTGGTCGTTGTCGTGGATGGAATTCAGGACCCCGGCAATCTGGGGACCATCATTCGGGCGGCCGATGCTGCCGGCGCTTCCGGAGTCGTGCTCGGACAAGGCACCGTGGACTTGTATAACCCGAAGACCATTCGCGCCACTATGGGATCGCTGTTCCATCTGCCCGTTGTGCAGGCAGAGCTGGCCCCGCTGCTTCGCAAAGCGGGCGATAGAGGCATTCAACTGCTGAATACTTCGTTGAATGCAAGCAAGACCTGCTACGAAACCGACTTCAGACAGGCGACCTGGATCATTCTCGGCAACGAAGGGGCAGGGGTTTCGGAAGAGGTGAGCCGTCTGGCCAATCATAACGTAATCATTCCTATGCGGGGCCGTGCGGAATCGTTGAATGTTGCCATGGCCGGAACCATTCTTCTGTACGAGGCGCTTCGACAGCGGTCTTTTCAGCAAATATAATTCCTGTCCAACCGACTAAGATAAAATTAGTACCCAAACAATACAAAAGACTGGAGGGGGATCTGTTTTTACTCGATCCTTTCATCAGTCTTTTTTCATCCTCCGCGACGATCAAAAGCAGGGATTTCTCATCCTTTAAGCATGAACCCAGGTGATCAACGGGTTAGGGGATGTGATGAGTGCTTTGCTCAAGTTTTTTTCCCAAGCTCTTGCTCGGATTTTAAAACACTGATCTCAGCGTTCCCCTGACATTTATCCTGCCCTTCTGGACACGAATTTTTATCTCGTTTCGTTTCTAAATGAGACCTGCTCGTCAAGCGTCTATTTTTACGAATGTCAGAATGCCTATTTTGGTGCCCACTTCTCCAATCTTATTTTAATCTAGCCTTTTATGGTTGGTCGGTCCTACTCCTAACATGATAAGAATGTAAACCATGGCCAATGGTATAACGCTCATATTTTTCAAAAAGAACAGGTAGGCATTATATGCGGATTGTGCTGAATGTTCAACCGAATTGATATCTAAAATGTCGAGGATTGGGGTTAAAGAAAGATTCACGATGACGATAATAGCTAAATTTCCTAGGCCATATAAGAACACAAGGAATATCACGATTTGAGCAAGAAAGAAGCAGGGCCAATTTTTCTTCAGATGCAAGGAACAAGAATCCCCAAGCCTCTGCCAAAACCTCTTCCGCCACAAACTTGTCAAATTTCCAGTAGTCATAAGGCAAAGCATGAGCAGAAACAATACGATTCTTGTCAATTCCACTAAAATTTCAAATACCATGGGTACTTGAAGCTGATTCCACATTTGATATGCACGGATACAAGACGGGATAAGTGCAAGGATGAGCAGGGAGAGATGGCGGTAAAAAAACAAGACGGAGGAAAAAAGTGTATGGAGACCATATTTTCCATAACGCATAAGATCAGAAAATCCCATAAGATCACCTCGTTTAACGATCAGATTATCTGTACAATGTTTAAAAGATAAATGATACTAACGGGAATAATGAACAGATTTTTTATGCCCAAAACCGCAACTTTTTGAATGGAATCGATAGCTGGAACGTGTTCGAACATTTTTTTAGACATATTCATTGCAATAATTATGACCAAGTTGAGGAACCCGAAAATAAGGCAATAGGTGAGCACATATTGTGATATCCTCAATATCCATACCATGCTTTCAATAAAAGCGAAGGTTTTATTCGTGTGTTTGATTATGCTTTGAAAACACCGCATAATAGCTATAGGAATGGAGAGAAGAAATACGATGGCAAAGGTGAAATAAAATGCGTATGACCAGATCAGTACTCGCAATCCTTCCATGGCAGGATATAAAATACTGTTGTAAAAGATGTCCTCGAACAACTTTGTCATTCCTTCCGATTATAAAGCACAATAAAAACAAGGTTTAATTTACCTCCATAATAGAGTATCTCTAATTTGGAGATAAATTCATTATAGGGAGGGGCTATCTGATTGTCAATGAAAAATAATCCTGCGAATGAGCATAATGCAGTCAATTTAGGACAACAATTTAGTCTTGCTTTAATTATGTTCCACCAGACCGTTGCTGAAAAAGTTGGTTTAAATTTAACGGACTACAAAGTGTTAGGGCTTATCCCCGTGGAAGGACTTACTGCCGGGGAGATCGCATTAAAAACGGGGTTATCGACTGGAATGGTTACAACAGTGGTCGATAGACTTGAAAATAAAGATTTTGTTTACAGGGAAAGAGATCCGAAAGACAGGAGAAAGGTTATTATTAAGGCCAATTTTGGAAAAGTGGGAGCTGAATTAGGGCCGATTTTTCAATCGTTTGGACAAGCTATGAGCGAAGTAATGTCTGCTTACAGTCCGGAAGAAAACAAATTGATCGAAGAGTATATTATGAAGAGTACAGAGGTATTTAAACAAGAGACCGAGAAGCTGAACCAAGGATAATATTGCACTACAGATATGGAAACCCGTTGAAAAAAGCTTGAGGGACAAGGGAGTTCGAGAGAAGGGCAGAGGGGAAAGTTTGACTTTTAAATTCGGAAACGAAACAGCCATCCGACGGATCCATTTTATAACCGAGACAGTCCGGGTTGTGCCCGGACTGTTTTCTTTTTGCCCGAATAGGGCGTTTCGTTTTGTTACAGCTTAGCCTCGCGTTCCGAAAGCTTTGCTTTGGAAGGGATGATTTTGTAAAGGATGAACAGCAAGCCCGACAGCACCGTTAAAGTGCCCGATGCGATAGCCAAGGCTGTGTCCGGGTCGGCCGTCAAGGCGCCGACGGCCGATGATCCCGCCACCACCCCGAGCGAGAAGAAGGCGTAGAACAAGCCGAAGGCCTTCCCCCGGTCCTCCTGGCGGACATGCTTGACCAAGAGCGCGCTGGTCGAAGGGAATATCAGTCCGTAGCCTATTCCGTACACAGCCATAATGAAATATAAACCTCCGAGGCTGGATACTATGGACAGGCTAAGCAAAGAAGCAATGACGATAACCAGTCCGATCATCAGCAGGCGGAAAGGGGGCAGCCGGTCGAACATCCGGTTGGATGGCAGCACGAACACGAGAATCGCCACCAATCCGAAGGTGCTGAGCAGCATTCCGGCAGATTGCGCCGGCAGCTGCAATTCATCGGTTTTGAGCGGAAGAGCGAAGGTAAGCACGCCCATGGCGAACAGAAGGGCGAAAGCCCCGGCATAGGCGGTTACGGCATGACGGTTGCCAAGAAGCGGCTTCCACGCTTTAATGGTTTCCGACCAGGACTGGCGCTCTACTCTTGTCCGCTCCGTCTGTTCCGCCTGCTTCTTGGGCAGCATCGTCCAGGCAATAATCGAGAAGACGGCAAGCAGTGCAGACGTTACAATAAACACCGCATCTACTCCCCACTTCGCTTTAAGGATTCCTCCCAACGCCGGACCTATAATGGCGGCCAGTCCGACGGAAGCGCCAGACAATGCCATAGCCCTTCCTTGACGGTTCATCGAAGCTCTCGAAGAAGCGAGAGTAAACGCGCATGGTGTCAGAAGCCCCCCTGTAAGACCATGTAAAAAACGAACGGCAATGAGATGCTCCGGAGTATTAACGGTTAGGTATAACAAGAGTACAGCCGCTGTTATGGCCATCCCTATAATAAGCACAACTCTGGCTCCGATACGGTCAATCCATTGTCCTGCAACGACATTGCCGGCTATATTCGATAGCGAGTACATTCCGATTGTAAGACCGATAGCGAGCGATCCGGCTCCCAGGCTTTTGGCATAGGGCCCGATAATCGGAAGCTGTACGAATGTATCCAGGAAGGATACGAGAATAATCAAGTAGATCAGTGCTCTCATCATTTCCTCCAGGTTAAAAAAGGGAGCTGCGGCTCCAATAGTAGGGTTTTCTTACCTATTATAGCAGGTTTGGCGGTTATTGCGGACACTAAAGGAAGTCATCTTGACAACGAGTCCTTCTTTTTTGGCTGCGTAAGGCATAGATTAGTTAGAGGGATATGCCTATATACAAGGGGGGAAGGGGATGCGAAGGCGCAGATGGAGAAGCCGGAATCCGCGTAAAGCAAGCTTGAGAAGAACATTCCTCATCACGATGATTCTAATCTTTCTGTTTACACTGCAAACCTTCGTTTATATTGAGAGGAATCTGAAGCCGCCGCTCTTCCACCTGGCTTCCGTCCGCATGAAGCAGATTGCAACACAATCCATCAACGCGGCCATTACCGACCGGATCTCCCAAGGTACCGATCTCAATAGATTGATTGAGTGGAGATACGATAATAACGGCAAGGTGAGCGGGTTTATGCTAAATTATGCCGAGCATATGAAAATACAGGCGGATGCCATTAATAAAGTTCAATCCGCTCTGACCAATCTGGGAAGCATCCCCGAGCATATTCCGTTGGGGATGGCCATGAACAGCGCGATTATCGCGTCCTTCGGTCCGGATATTCCAATTCGGCTCGTTCCGCAAGGAAGTGTTCAGGTGGAGCTGAGCAGACGCTCTGAAAATGTGGGGATTAATATGGTGCTGGTGGAGGTTTACGTTCGGGTGATCGCCGATGTGGCCATCATTATTCCGTTCGATTCGGAGCATGAAATCGTTGAGACGGAAATTCCCATTTCCTATGTTCTGGTCGTTGGGGATACTCCGATGTATTATGTGGACAGCAAAGGAAATCCTCTGGGCGGATCACCTCCTCTTCCGCCGAGCGTTACGCTTCCTGTACCGCAGCCCAGCCAGGCAGGGACAGCGGAGGGCGGGACGGAGCCGGTCACTCCCGAATCGGCCAACAAGCTGTAACAGGGTGCTGGCCTTCTGGCCGTTTAAGCAGTATGGGCGGAATATACAAGAAACGGCGGGGTTCTTTTTCGCGGTATCATTCTTCCTTGCCCGTTCACGCAAATAGTGCTGTTAATTTGCCGTTAGGGCTTTTTCCAAATATTTCCCCAGGGGTGCCATCTAAAGGTACTCCTGTTATTTGTTTATGGGCATTATTTTCCCGATGAAATTAATAATTGTCACACAGACATGACCTCAAGGAATGTTTAATCTGCTTTCGGTTCCGGAGGCAGCATTTACATAGTAAGCCGGGGAAGGCTATAATTTGGGAAAAAGCGATCGTTACGGGTCGATGGGACAAAGGATGGCTGACAGAATGAAGAAATTCGATCATGGGCAAGAGCACCGGGATGATGGGATGGTGCTCATTCAAACGAATCTGGACGATATGAATCCGGAGTACTGTCCCTACATCACGGACAGGCTTCTGGAGAAAGGAGCGAACGATGTCTACTGGATTCCTATTCTTATGAAAAAAGGGCGTCCCGGCCTGATGTTAAATGTATTAACGGACGGACTCTTATTGTCGGAAATAGAAACCGTCATCTTCGAGGAAACGACAACGCTCGGATTGCGATATATGCCCGTATCCTGCAGCAGACTCGGCAGAAATTTCGAGAAGGTTTCCACTCCCTGGGGGGCTATTACGGTAAAAACCGGGTATAAAGCCGGAAAGCTTGTGCATTTTGCCCCGGAGCATGAAGATTGCGCCAAAGCCGCGCGGGAACACGGAATTCCGATCAAACAAGTATACGAGTACGTCAGGGCGATCTATATCAGTCAAAAATCGTTGTAACTAAATTCTCCTCTTACTCCTGATAAGGGGCTAAGGTATAATGGTAATAATTTGAAAAAAATATTACTATAACCAAAGAGGTGAATATCGTGAACGGGAACATTCGGATAGTTGAATATGAACCGCATTATGCCCGGGCGATTGCTGAAATGTGGAATGCCAGCACAGAGGGCTGGGGAGGAGGGACGGCTAACCGAACGGAGGAATCCATCCTTCAGGAGCATGCCAATTCGACTCTGCTGGCCGCTTTCCTGGCCTTGGATGAAGACAAGGTGGTAGGCTACTGCAGCTTCGCCCATTATCGTAATGATGAGGGAGCTTTATATATTCCGCTTCTTAACGTAAGGCCTGATTATCATGGGCGAAAAATAGGGCGGGACCTGGTCCTGAGCGCGGTGCGAAGAACGATCGAGATGGGTTGGCCGAGATTGGACTTGTTTACGTGGGCGGGGAATACGAAGGCTGTTCCGATGTATAAAAAGTGTGGATTTTTTTGGGAGAAAAGGGAAAACGCCACTCATTTGATGAATTTTATTCCGACTGTTCTGCAAACCGAGGCTCTCCAGCCTTACTTCGAGACCATGGATTGGTATGAGGACGGGAAGAGGGACATCGCCATAGAGCCGGATGGGCGAAACGAGAACGGCTTCGATTTCTTTGAATATAAATGGGCGAAGGACGGGAAGTCCCTGCGTGTGGAATTTGAAAAAACCGGGCGCGGCATCCGTTTGATCGAAACGGACGATTATATTCTGTACGCCGAAGCGGACAGGCATAAGCTCGTTTTTGGGAAGAGCTATCCCATCCGTTATGTGATTCGCAATAAATCGGGGGCACCCCTCCATGTTCAAATTGAAGGGGAGAATAACAAAAATATTAGCTTCTCACTGTCCCGCAATCTGGTAGTTCAAGAGGAAGCCATCATCGAAGGTCAATTTGAAGTTGGGCCGGTAGAGGAGGACCAGAATGATTGGAAGACGCATCCTTGCGTCACCGCACGGTGCCGGATCAACGGACGCAGTGCTGAGCTTCGTGTCGGAATAGAGCCGCAATATCCGGCGAAGCTGATCTTCTCCGCCGTGAATCATGAAAGCCTGCTTCAAGGGATGGAGGAAGGCTTCATAACGATTGAGAATCAGGATACCCGGCCGCTAGTATTTGAGTTTCAGCTTCCAAGTAATGAATGTATCCGTTTTGAACCCGAACGGTTGTCTGTTTCCGTGCCTGGAGAAGAAATTAAAACCGTTGCCGTTTCATACAGGCTCCAGGATTTTGGATTGTTAAGCGAACGGGTTATGATCCATGCTTATTCGGAGAACAGCCGGGAAGAGCCGGTTGTCTTTACCAGAAAAATAGAACGGATTTTTAAGGGACAAACCGGAAGGTTCGGCGGTGAGACCCAAAAGCAGTGGTTCATTGTCAATGGTCCTTATACTTTATATTACAACAAAGAGGATAATGAAATGTGGGTTCACCGGTATGGTGAAGAGTCCAGGTGCCGATGGATGTCACCGAAGCTCGGGCGCCCCTATTCTCCCGAGTTTGTGAAAAAACAGGCTTCGCGTGTTTCCATAAGCCGGGAAGATCAAGCGATGGTGCTTACGGCGGAATGCGATTCCGAGGAATTCCCGTCCATCCGGTTGACGATAACCGCCAAACTATTTCCTAACGGGTTGGTCGAAAGGTTCCACGAGGTCCATAATCTTGGAACCCTGACTGCAGAGCAGCCTTTGCATATTGGAGAAGGATTTTATTTCTCGCTAAATCAAGGGATTATCCCTTATGAAGGCCAAGTGATTGATTTGCGGGATCCGGAGGTCGTTTCATACGATAGGCTGAACGATTGGGATATCCATCAGATTTCGGAAAACTGGCTGTTTAGCTACGGCTCCGGGGACCAAGTAACCTGGGGAATGACCTGGCATCCAGAGTTGGCTCTGACCAAGAGCGAATGGCATTTGCAATTGGAGCATCCGGCAGGCCGACCGGGACCGGGGGAGAAGGTGCGGACTGCTTCTACCTTCCTGGCATGCGGCAGCTTTACGAACTGGTCCGATTTCCGCTCCTATGCGCTTGGGCGCAGGGACCGGGTGAATCCCCATTTAATGTCTCCATTCGAAGTGAGCGTAAATAACGGGAATCCATTCGTTCAGGCGGGAATGGAATTCACAGTTCAAGCCAGAGAACGGAGAAACTCCCCGATAGAAGGTCGGGTGAGTGTAAGTTCCCGGAACGGAAACTTTGCCGCCGTGGAACGGGAGATGGCGGAGGAAGAGCAGATGAGGCTGCTCGATTTTCGAGTGGAGCCCCTTAAGGAGGGCGGCATTTCGGATACGGTTCGACTGAACCTTCAATCCCGAATGGGAGAAAGAACCATCGAACGGGCTGTGTTTGCCTTTTCGGACGGAGTGCAGCCGATAGAAGAGATGAAGCTGACAGACGGAACCTTCCGTTTTTCCAATGGGGGAGTCACACTTCAAGCTTCTCCGGCTTTCGGGAATGCTTTGTATTCTCTTCAGTATAACGGGAGAGAGTGGCTGGAATCCTCCTATCCCGAGCCCGGGCCCAAATCGTGGTGGAACCCGTGGCTGGGAGGACTAGGGATCGAGCTTCAGGGAATTTCCCAGTTAAGCTTGCAGGAGGAGACGATTACCGCCGCCTTTGAGACACTAACGGATAATTACGGGAACTCATGGCGGGGAATATGCCTGCGGACACGGGTGGAGAAGCTGAAGGAGAAACGCGGGCTGGAGTTAGACCAGTATTATCTGATGCTTCCCGGAACCCCCGTTCTCTGTGTGGTGAACCGGATTCGGAATCGAACGGGACGCATGTTCTATGATTACCGCTGTATGGTGGACTCCTTCATCGGAACGGATACTGAACCGGAAGTGCAGTGGTTCCGGGGGCAACCGGACCGCACCTACAAGCGAGGATCCAAGGCACCGGAAATCCAATCCCAAGGTCTGCTGGAGCTGGGCAGTGAGCGGCATGAAGACCGAATGCTCTACATCAGTGGGGAGAAGAATACGTATGCTTTTTCCAATAATCAAATCTTGAGGGTTTGTTCGGAAGAATGGGTACGGCTCGCGGATGGAGAGACGGTATATACCAAGCCTGTCTTCTGCTTGTTTACTGACAGAGATTGGACTTCCGAAGCGTTTACCGAGTTAAGAAGAATACGTTTCGGAGCGGAAGAGAATAAGTAGAGGAAGGAGAAGGAGGGCACCATTGAAAATTATCGACGCTCATATTCATTTATCGGATATTGACAGCTTTCGCAGGACGGCCCGGGAGCTGGCCTTCGTGGAATATTCGGCAGCAGGGCTCAAGGAAGAATTTGACCAGGCCGGAGTAGTTATGGGAATCGGCATGGGGGTGGAGGAACAAGAGGCAGGGCGCTTCCCGGACAGGGGAGCGTCCAACCCGATGACTCTTGATTTGGAACCGGAGGTTCCTCCATTTCTGATGGAATGTGTAGGCATTAATCCTGTACGTCTGGCTTCGGACGGTGCGCAGGAGGAACTGGATCGGATCGAAGCCCGTCTCCGTCAAGAGTTCGTAGCGGGAATTAAGCTCTATGCCGGCTATTACCATTATTACGTTTATGATCCGATTTACGGTCCCGTATATGAACTGGCCAAACAATACGGGCTTCCGGTCGTCATACATTCCGGGGACACGTATTCAAGCGAGGGGCTGCTGAAATATTCCCATCCGCTGACAATCGATGAATTGGCGATACAGCATCGGGACATTAATTTCATCATCTGTCACCTCGGGGATCCCTGGGTAATGGATGCCGCGGAAGTGATCCATAAAAATGCTAACGTCTTCGCGGATTTATCCGGGCTTATCGTTGGAGATTCGAAAGAGTTCGACCGGTTTATGAAGGAGACGCTGTTCATGGATCATTTCCGCCGCGCGCTCATATACGCCGATCACTATGATAAAATGCTGTTCGGCACCGATTGGCCGCTTGCTCCGATCAAGGAATACATCCGCTTCGTGGAGCGTCTGATCCCGGAAGCGCATCAGGAGCAAGTATTCTACGATAATGCTTTGCGGGTATTTCCAAGGCTCGGGGAGCGGCTATCCGCTAACCCGGGTGAATAAAGCAACGCAACGCGCGCCGTTCATTGGCGCGCGTTGCGGCGTTATACGGCGGTAGTCCGCCGGATTGTGTAAAAGACAATCAAAACTGCAGGTCTTTTTGGGGAAAGCCGCGCGGTGGGTTATTCTAGAGCGAAACCGGCTAGGCCCCCTAATTCCGGAGTCCGCACCATAAAAAAATAACCATGTATACAATTCCTCTCTTTTTGGAGGT
>NZ_JBQCLK010000012.1:0-145775 GCF_051966115.1 Paenibacillus sp. SAFN-117 | reverse complement strand
ATACTGGTCGCCTCCCTAAGAAATACAATAATATATTGTAGGGTAGGACTCCAGTTTCGTTAGGGGGCCGTGGAGAAACTGCAGGTCTTTTCCCTAAAAATCGGCGAAATGCTTAATTCTAGAGCAATAATGCAGGTCTTTGGAGCGATTTTTGCGAAATGGCCCCCATTTTGGCAAAAAGACCTGCACTTTTGAGCGTCTTTAGCCTTCTTTTTGGAAAAAGGGAGGATTCTAATGCATTTTTGCTCGTCTTTGGGACGATCGACCGGGATGCGACGTGCGGCTTTCCCTTGACCATCCTTTGACTGGGCAGCGATAAAAGAGTAGGGCGAATGTTAGTGGGAAATTGTACACTAGCCCTCGCTTTTTTTCGGAAGCTACCACGGTTTTGTCGGTTCAGGCCTTCTCACGCATAGTTCTTACTATGTTAATTATGGTGAAAAGCAAGAGGTTTCTCTTAAAGTGGAAAAGGGGCCGGGGCCCCTTAATTTTCGTTTTTTTCCGGCTGCTCATGCTCATGATGGTGGTGATGTCCGTGTTCATGCTCGTGATGCTCATGCTCATGATGGTGGTGATGCCCATGTTCATGCTCATGATGCTCGTGTCCATGATGGTGGTGATGCCCATGTTTATGCTCGTGATGCTTGTGTCCATGATGGTGGTGATGCCCATGCTCGTGCTCGTGCTCGTGATGCTCGTGTCCATGGTGATGGTGATGCCCATGTTCATGCTCATGATGCTCGTGTCCATGATGATGGTGATGCCCATGCTCGTGCTCGTGCTCGTGATGCTCATGCTCATGATGGTGTTGATGCCCGTGTTCATGCTCGTGATGCTCATGCTCATGATGGTGTTGATGCCCATGCTCGTGCTCGTGATGCTCGTGTCCATGATGGTGTTGATGCCCGTGTTCATGCTCGTGATGCCCGTGTCCATGATGATGGTGATGCCCGTGATCGTGCTCGTGATGCTCATGCCCATGGTGGTGCCCGGCAATATAAACGGCTGCGACCGAGGCGGACGGCTTCGGCTGTGCCTCTCCAATAACTGCCCTCAATACGTTGGGCTGATTGGGTAGATTGCGCGTTCCGGCCCCATAGCCGATTTCTTCAATTATCATCGGCGGCAGTGCAGGTGAGAACTGATCCACAATACCGGCGACAATTCCGGCACCGGTCGGTGTAGTCATCTCCATGGCGAAGGGACATTCTGCAATCGGCAGGCCTTTCATCATTTCCAGAGTCGCCGGGGCCGGAACCGGGTATAATCCGTGGTCGCAGCGAACCTTGCCATGGCCAAGCGGAACCGGAGACGATATGATTTGTTCCACTTGCAGAGAATCCAGGGCGAGGGCGACCCCGATGACATCGACGATGGAATCGATGGCTCCCACCTCGTGAAAATGGACTCGATCGAGGGGAAGATTATGGATCTTGCCTTCCGCAATGCCAATCTTTTCGAATATAGCGAGACTAAGTGTCCGGGCCCGGTCGCTGAAACCGGCTTGTTCAATCATCCGCACAATATCCGAGTAATGTCTGTGATGCTGCGGCAAGGACTCCGGATCAAGGATGACGTTCATCTTAAGTGCGGAAATTCCGCATTTGTCCACTCTTTTCCATTCTAATGTAAAGGGTTCGACATTGAGCTTAGTCAATTCTCTCTCAATATACCCGCGGTCCGCTCCCGCATCCACCAGCGCTGCAAGGGTCATGTCTCCGCTTATTCCGGAGAAGCAATCCAAATATGCGATTCTCACAGGGCATCACAACCTTTTTGCCATATTTTGATTTATCAATCCCGCATAATAGCCTGCCCCGAATCCGTTGTCAATATTGACGACACTGATCCCGGGGGCGCATGCATTGAGCATGGCGAGCAGGGCGGCCACGCCCTGGAAGCTGGCTCCGTAGCCGATGCTTGTAGGCACAGCGATGACCGGCTTGGACACCAGCCCGCCTACAACGCTGGCCAGCGCGCCTTCCATGCCGGCGGCTACGACCACCGCGTTCGCTCCGCGAATGAGCGGCAGCCTGCGGAACAGCCGATGGATGCCGGCCACGCCGACATCATACACCCGTTCCACATGGCTGCCCATGCATTCCGCGGTGAGCGCGGCCTCTTCGGCAACGGGCATGTCCGATGTGCCGGCGCACACGACGGCTATATAACCGTCGTGCACCTTCAGCATCGGATGGCGGAACCACGTGATCGCTCTAGCGGTCGGATGATAAGCGGCCCCGTCGATTTCCGCGAGGATGGCATCGGCCTTCGCCTGGTCCACCCGGGTGGCCAGTATACGGTCCGAGTGCTCCTTCATCCGTTTCATGATCGCGATCATCTGTTCCGCCGACTTGCCCTCGCCGAATATAACTTCCGGGAACCCGACTCTGCGTTCCCGGTCCGTATCAATCTGCGCGAAGCCGAGCTCGGCTACGGTTTGGCTTTGCCAATGCTCGGTCAGCTGATTCTTGGCAGCTTCAATATCCAATTCTCCCGATTGTACCTGTTTAAGAATATCTTCCAATGTACTCATACAGAAGCTTCTCTCACTTTTTGTTTGGTTGATTCGCTCAGGACTTCGTTCAGGCTGCCGGTGCGGTAGCCCTGAAGATCCAGAGTGACGAAGGTGAAGCCAATGGAGGTCAATTTCGCATATATTTCCTCCCGGTGCTCCAGCACCTTGGGCAGCTCCTCCGGCATGACCTCAATACGGGCAATTTTGTCATGGTGCCGGACCCGCACCTGATAGAAGCCGAGCTTATTCAGATAATATTCGGCTTCATCCAACTGGTCGATTTTATATTTCTCTATCCGGGTGCCATAAGGAATCCGCGAGGATAGGCAGGCGAATGCGGGCTTGTTCCAGGTAGGCAGGCCCAAATCTTTGGAAAGCAGCCGGATCTCGTTCTTGGTCAGTCCCGCTTCCTGCAGTGGGCTGCGCACTCCTTGTTCATTCTTGGCTTTAAGACCGGGGCGGTAATCGCCCAGATCGTCTACGTTGGAGCCATCGAGCAGATAGGGGTATCCCATCTCTTTGGCCAAATTTTGCAGATGAATATACAGACCTGTCTTGCAGTGATAGCAGCGGTCCGGATTATTCGCTACGAAAGAGGCGTTCTCCAGCTCTTTGACTTCCGTCTTGTACAGGGAGACGCCCATCTCTTCGGCGAGCTTCACGGCTGCATCGAATTCCCGGCTCGGGAAGGTTTCCGAGGCGGCCGTTACGGCGAGCACATGGTCCCCTAGCTCTTGCTGAGCCCGTTTGAGGACGAAGGTGCTGTCCACTCCCCCGGAGAAAGCGACCATTACTTTCCCCATCTCACGCAGAATTTCTCCGAACTTCAAATCTTTCTCATGTATTGTTAACGGTCTGTCCATAGTTCTCCTCCTCCGATATTCGCTATCCCTATCTTACCATAAATTTAGGTAAGCGTATCCGGCTTCCTTCAGAATTCGAGGCCGGTTATCCAACCGGAAAAAGCAGAGGAATATGTACTCCGGATAGCTTCAAATGATTGTTGATCTTCATTCCGAGTGGTACAATCGGAGAAGATACGAATGTCGTTCATTGAGGTTATCCGCTGCTTTAACGAGCAAACGGCCTCAATCCGGGGCAAACCCGTAATTCTTAACAAAATAAAACAGATAGGAGTAGTTGAGATGAGCAAAGCCGTGATTATTTTCGGAAGTCCGTCCAAAACGTCCAGACTGACCTCCGTTATTCAATATGCGCAAGAAGTATTGCAGGCCAGCGGAATGCAGACCGAATGGATTAATGTTGCGGATCTTCCCGCAGAAGATTTGATTCTGGCCCGGTTTGACAGCCCGTCCATTGTTCAGGCCAACGCCTTGGTCGAGCAGGCCGACGCCATCCTTATAGCCAGTCCCGTTTATAAAGCGTCTTATACCGGCGTTCTAAAAACATTCCTCGATTTAATACCGCAGAGAGGATTGGCCGATAAATTGATTCTGCCTATATTTATGGGCGGCACGATGGCTCATCTGTTATCGATCGATTACTCGTTAAAGCCGGTACTTTCTGCCCTAGCGGCCAGATATATGCTGGGCGGAGTGTATATTGTCGATTCCGAAGTGACTCGCAATGAACAAGGCTCAATCGAGCTGAGCGAAGCTATTAAAGGCCGTCTGGACGATTCCCTGCGGCAGTTTGTTGAAGAGACCGCCTGGTATTCGCAGAGAGGCAAGAGCCGCGGGCAATGATGCTTCCCGGCCCCTATGGCCTGTTTATAATCCGCCGGGACCGTCCCCTTTTCTCCCGTAATTGAATGGAACGGTCTTGATTCAATCTAGCCCCGTGCGCGGTTCTATAGGCTATTGTGGTTTGTCGGACAGCTTGTGTTATAATACGTTTAATTGTAAAAAATATTGCTGACATGCTTATTTGGATGCCGGAGAGAAAGCGAGGATAAAGATGTCTAACGAACGGCAAAGAAAGCCGGAATGGCTGAAGACGAAGCTGGAAACCAATGACAATTATAAAGAAATTAAGAGAATGATGCGCTCCAAAACTCTACATACCGTATGTGAAGAGGCGAAATGCCCCAACATTTACGAGTGCTGGGCTAACCGGACGGCGACGTTCATGATTTTGGGCGATACCTGTACGCGTGCCTGCCGCTTCTGTGCGGTGAATTCGGGAATGCCTACAGAGCTGGATATGCTGGAGCCGGGGCGGGTCGCGGATGCGGCCGAGCAGATGGGGCTGAGGCATTGTGTCATTACGT
This sequence comes from Paenibacillus sp. SAFN-117, assembly GCF_051966115.1. Taxonomy (NCBI): domain Bacteria; kingdom Bacillati; phylum Bacillota; class Bacilli; order Caryophanales; family Paenibacillaceae; genus Paenibacillus; species Paenibacillus sp. SAFN-117. The sequence continues at coordinate 141,027 of NZ_JBQCLK010000012.1, read as the reverse complement.
CTGTGGCGAGGGATGAACTGCTGGATGGCGGCGCCCAAATTTTCGCAGAGACCATTCGTGCCGTCCGAAAGCGTCTTCCGTTGTGCGGAGTCGAGGTTCTGATCCCGGATTTCATGGGTAATGACCTGGCGCTGCGTAAGGTGCTGGAAGCGAAGCCGGATATTCTTAACCATAACATAGAGACGGTCGAGAGGCTGTCGGACAAGGTTCGATCCAAGGCAAAGTACAGCCGGACTCTGGCCTTGCTTAAGCGTTCCAAACAAATTGCGCCCAGCATCCCTACAAAATCAAGTATCATGATCGGGGTAGGGGAGACGTGGGACGAAATATTGCAAACGATGGACGATTTGCGTCAAGTCGACGTTCAAATTTTGACCGTTGGGCAATATTTGCAGCCGACGAAGAAGCATCTTCCGGTCAAGCAATTCTATACTCCGGAGCAATTTGCGGAGCTGAAGAAGGAAGGCCTCGCCCGAGGCTTCAGCCACGTGGAATCCGGCCCTCTCGTCAGAAGCTCTTATCATGCACACGAGCAGGTTCAATCGGCGACGGCTTCTTCCCAATAAGCGGCGTCATAGCATCGATCGATGTTCAGGTCCGGAATACGGGGCTGACATGAAGTACCGCCTTCCCGAGACTGTTCCGGCTATACGATGATTGGAGCCAAGGATAAACGGCTATCGCCGTCCCTGGGACAGGCGCGTTTACCGATGAAATATAAAAATAGGTATAAGGTGAACTTATACTTTCTTATATTTTCAAAAAGCCTGCAGGTCTATTTTGTTCGGCCGACAGAGGTGGAAGCATACGACGGATGGGTCCTGGCAAGGCAGCACGAATGGAAGGAGACGGCTGGAAGAAGGAGGATACGTCATGATTCATGTTGGAGGGAATACTTACGAGCTAATCAGAGAGCACAAGAACGGGTGGAATTACGAGGCATTCAAAGACCGTTATAGTGAAGTGCTCGAAAGATACGACTACATTGTCGGAGACTGGGGTTATAATCAGCTCCGGTTAAGGGGCTTCTTCAAGGAAACGCATCCTAAAGCGAACAAGGACAGCTCCATCGTCGGATTGGAAGATTATTTGAATGAATATTGCAATTTTGGCTGCGCTTATTTTATTCTGGCCAAAGATAATTCCAAAGGGCCGCGCCCGGTCTCCAGTGCCGAAGCTTAAGCCCCGAGCCCAGAGAACGGTACATGCAGGGTAGCCCTCAGAATGATAAAAACTAAAGCCCGGCGGCTTACAGTCGGGCTTTTTCTCTTGCCAAAATAAAAAATAACCCGCTCCATATAGGAAATACGGGTTATTTTTCAAATCTTCGATAATAACGAATTAGTGAAACTCGGTTCCGATGAAGGCTTTCTGCACCCGGCTCCAGAACGGAAACGGGCGGAAACGGGCAAACTTGATCTTCTTGTCCGGAGAAACCTTGCAGCGGATCGACAAGACATCATTTCTTTGCGAATATAAGTGATCGATAGACAATTGCACATTCTTCTTGGTTCGGGGATAAATATCGCAATGATGATGCTTGGGTAAAATCATGGAAGAGCCCAGCGTCCGATACACTCGATTGTTAATCGAAGCGATCTCCGCAATTTGGATCGCCTCCAGCGAGGGGTGAATAAGTCCTCCGTTCACCGCTTTGTTGTAAGCAGTGCTTCCGGACGGAGTAGAAATACATATTCCGTCTCCTCTGAACATTTCGAACATGTCGTCATTGATATTAAGCTGGGCGACCATCGTTTCCTCGATTCCCCGTAAAGTAAACTCATTGAGCGCCAGATACGTCTCGATCCCGTCTGCGGTCGTAAACTGAATCTCGGCGAGAGGGTATTCGGCTATTCTTAGATTACTTTCCTCCAGAGGGGTATTCATCAGCTTAGCCAACTGGCCGATCTCGTCAGGGGTCCAGTCGGCATAAAATCCGAGCCGGCCCGTATGAATCCCCACGAACCAAAGCTCGTCCACAAGATGTTGGAAGCGGTGAAAAGCATGGAGCATCGTCCCGTCTCCACCGATGGACAGCACGATATCGGGCTTCTCCTCATTCTGTTCCATGCCGTAAGAATGGGCAAGCCGATGAAATTGCTCGGTTAATCTTAAAGAAAGCTCGTCACCGCGGTCCACAACAAAATATTTCAAGGGAGATCCTCCTAAAACGTTGTTCTCCCCCCATCATACCGAATCTGACCGGAGAACACAACAAGCCTTCTAAGAGCTTCCATTATGCGGACAGATGGATAAGCGCCGCAGGGAGCTCTGTTATCTGCCGGCCCGCCCGAGCTTCTCCCAGATAGAATGAAGCAGCGCAGCGAGGCACATGACTCCGAGCAGGAGGACGAAACCGATGAGCGTCATCGGAATCGGCCAGGTCCAGTGGAACGCCGCAGGGGAGAAATCAGGGGCCGTAGCCGGTAAGAAGGCGGGGGCCGCTGCCGGCTGCAGCCCTTTCCACAAGACGACCGTCATTACGGATGCAAGCAGGCCATGAAGCAATCTTGCCGTCAGGAAGGGCGTGTAGCGTATATTGGTCGTATGGAGCAGGCTGACGATTTGGCCATGGACGGACAGGCCTCCCCAGGCAAGGACGAAGGAAGCCAGAATCGTTTTGAACAATAATGGGATCTGCGTTCCGGCTTCCCCGGCCGCCTTGGCACCGAGAGTCACCTCGAAGAAGCCGTTGACCAGAGAATCGGATAATACAGGAGGAATAGTAAGCCATTGGAAGATGGACTGTACCGAGGCATAGAACAAATCCAAGGCGTGGCTGTGCCGCAGTACCTCCATGATAGCGGAGAAGAAAACGACCAGCCCCCCGATAACGAAGATCATCCGGAGGGAGGATTCCACCGCTTGACGCAGCATCGTACCGAAGGGACGCCCGTCCTTAAGTCTGGCGTTATGCATTTCCCGGAGAGCCCGGACGAAAATCGATCCGGAGCTTTTGTCCCCTGCGTGAGAATCGGGTTTATTCGGTCCATGGAAACGCATAATCAGCCCGACAAGAATGGCGGATCCATAGTGTGCGGCTGCCAGAAGGACGGCAAGCTTCGCGTTGTGGAAAAAACCGACCGAGACCGCGCCAATAAGAAACACCGGGTCGGACGTCGTCGTGAACGCGACCAGCCTCTCCCCCTCCTCCCGGTTGACCAGCTTCTGCTCCCACAGCTGAGCGGTCAAACGGGCTCCTACCGGGTATCCCGAAGCGAAGCCCATCGCCATTACGAAGCCGCCAATTCCCGGAACACGGAATAATGGACGCATCATCGGGTCAAGCAGCGCTCCGAAAAAATGAACCAAGCCAAAGCCCAGCATCATCTCCGAAATGAGAAAGAACGGGAATAAGGCCGGAAACAGAATGTCCCACCAAATGGAAACCCCGCGGACGGCGGCTTCCAGGGTAGGGGCGGGATAGGCCAGCAGGAGGAACGCAATGGCCGCAGCAAGAACAGGAACGATGTAATACGGCTTCGAGCGTAAACCGGACAAGGGACGCCCTCCTTTGCTAAAAAAACTAATAATTCAATTAAAACAGACCGATATAAACGGTTAGAAAAGGTTGTCTCCTTAAACTATATGAAAAAAAAAATAGATCCATGCCTGATCCGTTACTGAACGAAGAAAGCGTTTGTGTTACAATAAAGCTACAAACAAATGTGGGGAGTGAACGGACATGACGAGTATAGTGACTGCTCTGATTGTATGTGCATTTGTTTTCGTAATTAAAGAAACATTGATTAATTCCACAGAAGATGATGTGGATTATTGATAAGGAGCTAGGAATATGGCAGCATCGTCACCCGGCACGATCTACGAAGCAATAGGTGGAGCGGAGGCCGTCCGCCGTCTGGTTGAAGCGTTCTATCCCAAGGTACAGGCCCATCCGCTTCTGTCCCCTATATTTCCGGAAGATATTACACCGGTTATGGAGAAGCAGTATATGTTCCTCTCTCAATTCTTCGGGGGGCCCCCACTGTATACGGAAGCCTACGGGCATCCGATGATGAGAGCCAGACACCTCCCTTTTCCGATCACACCGGAACGGGCCGAGGCGTGGCTTGCCTGCATGAGGCAGGCTCTGGAGGAAACCGTGGAGGATGAATCACTACGTATGCTGATGCTGGAGAGACTTAGCGGTCCGGCGTATCATTTTGTCAATCAGCCTTAAGCCTTATGAGCTTAAATCCCCAGCGGATTTTTGGCTTGTCCGGTTCATGTGCAGCAGAAAGAAGGGCCTCGATGCAGGCCCTTCTTTTGTCCAAATATATGAAAGTATAAGTTTTCACCTTATACCTGTTCTTATATTTCATCGGTAAACGCGCCTGTCCTAAGGACGGCGATAGCCGTTTATCCTTGTTAATTAACCTTCTTATCTAATGCAAGCGACCAAGATGATAATTTGCGGTGTAATGTAAACCGGTTTTTCCCGGAATGCTTGGATTCATACAAAGCTTCGTCCGCTTCGATGATCAACTGGGTCAAGCCTTCATTCTTATCCGTCGTTGTGGACAATCCGACGGAAATCGTAATTTCTTCAGCGGTGATCGGATAGTCCAAGGACAGGCGGGAGATTTCGTCGCATAATTTACGGGATAATCCCGATAAATAAGCAAGGTCGTTGGTGGGCGACAATATAATAAATTCTTCTCCCCCATAACGGGCGATATAATCTCGGTCACCAATCTGCTGCATGAGTCTTTGTCCTACCTCGCGAAGAAGTCGGTCCCCCTCCGGATGTCCCCATCGGTCGTTAAACTCCTTGAAGTTATCGATATCAACCATCAGAATGGCAGCAGGATGCTTCTGAACGGTTCTTTCGGCGATTTCCATGAAGCTGCGCAGATTAGGCAGGCCGGTAAGATTATCCTGGTTAGCCTTCAACTGCAGGGATCTTTGCATTAACCACGTCCTGTTCTCTTCATTACTCATCATGATAAGGACAGCTAGAAATAAACCGGAGATAGCCGCCACCGAGATAGCCGAATGGAGGGGAAGGGTCAGCGAATGACTGATGTACCATCCGGTCATCCAATGGGCCGCAAATAGGATAGCGGACATTTGCCAGCTGCGGTGCAGGGAAATAATAGAATGCCCGCTTTGTTCAGAGCTGTACATAAAGGAACTGATAACACACGGAATAATAATATCCCGCAGCGTGGCAATTGCCTCGTATGATCCCCCCACCATCAGGTAGGAGTAGGTTAAGGGGGGAATGGCGGACAACATCGAGATCGGATATCCGTAACGAAGACCCGTCAAGATGAGAGGCAGCGCCCGCAGATCAAAATCGATTTCCCCGAAGGGGAGCGGCTGGAGAATAAGAAGAATGGAAGCCGTTCCAGCCATCAGAGGAGCGGCAATTCGCTCAAATGCCCCAAGCTTGTTCTGCAATTTAATTGCAGCATAGCATAGGGTTAACAAAGTGCATGCATTGGTCAGTAGGAAGAGAAAGCCACTCAAGGAAACCACTCGTTTACTAAAATATTCATCCTATCGGATGGAAAAACAGAACCTAAGGAGTATATGTTCTACTCATAATGGAAAAATCCTGCCATTTCATAGTAAAAAGGTCCTATTTTTTGATTAGTGGCGTTTGCGCAGCGGCCGGTCAGCCAGCAAATAGTCGGAATCTGCATCGATGAGGGTAATTTTGTTGTAGCAGCATGGAAACACCAGAAGCTTCTTGGCGCCGGAACGAATGGATTGAAAATCCTTGGCCGTCAACGGAATAAGTACATTCCGTGCATCGCAAAACGGGCATTCATTTACATAAGTGTCCTTATTAATAGTCTCATACGGCCAGGTATTCTCGAAGGGAATCATTCTTCCGACCCCTTCCCGGCTCCGTTGTCTGGATCGGGGCTAGTTTCAGACCGGGCTTCCTGGCGAGCTAATTCTGCGAGCTTCTGCATCAGAATATGTTGAGGCATATGCATCAGATGCTCCAGGGGAACGTTTAGCTTGGCAGCCAGCTTCTGGGCTGTTTCGGCTGATATTTGTAATGGTTTCATATTTTCGCCTGCCTCTGTCCTTTTTTCTGTTTTGCTAATCATTATATGTCGTGCAGGCCGTTATAAGCAAACGGATTCACTTTTCACAACCTGCCGAAAGTCGACAAAAATTTGTATATAGTATACATTTTTTGTAATAAAATAGAAAGTTTTGTTGAATTAAGTAAAAAGTCGCAGTATAATGAGTCGTAAGACCCATTTATTAACCAGTTCACCCATAATTTGCGAAAGGAGGAGTTTCATTGAATTTTAACTACATGCCATTAAGCAAGCAGATAGAGCTTGTATTTCGGGAAATTCGGGAAGAAATTCTATCCTTGTCTTCAGGAATCGTCTTCGTCCAAATTAGAAATAACACGATTGGCAAGTTTGGAATCAAGCACTTTCCGATAGAGAGTAAATCCGGTATGCTCCAACCGGTAGGGAGAGGATTGTCCGAATCCCACTTGAAGATGTTTAAAGATATGGCAGTTGAATCTTTGCGTCATAAGAAGCATTGGACTCATGGAGAAATTTTATTTGAATTTGCACTTATAAAGGGAACTCTGCATGCCAGTGTACAGTTCGAATCCAATTATAATATGGCGAATTTGGTTATGAAAAGGGATTCAAGAAATATTAAAGAAATATATTAGAATTGGAAAAGGTGACTGTTTGCACAGTCACCTTTTTGTAATTTGCGAAATGATTCAATCTGATTCTTATCTGCTGAATTGTCCAGCCAGTTGCTGCTCAGCGATTTGAACCAGACGGCGAGTAATATGACCCCCGATTGCACCTGTGTCACGAGTAGCCATATAACCCATGTAGCCGTCTTGAGGAATTTGGATACCCAGTTCTTGAGCCACTTCGTATTTAAGTTGGTCAAGAGCCGCGTTTGCTTGAGGTACAACTAGTTGGTTGCTGGAACGACTTTGTCCTTGTGCCATGTGTATCACCTCCAGTAATAGGTAGTATAAACGAAATATCAAATTCTACTCAGAACATAAACTGGGAATTTGCACCAGAAGATATGAAGCGGATATGTTCGAGAAACATGCAAAAACCGGCCCTTCGACAAGGCCGGTTATGCTGCAGCTATTGGCGATTAATTTCCAGCAGGACATTGAATGTGAAGCTATCTCCCGGTGCGATGGTACGGAATCCGGTCACCCCGGGGTCCATATCGAGGTTGGGAGCATTAGTCACCCAAGTATAAGGTTCTAGACAGATATAATTCCGGGCCGTTCCCATCGTATAGATTACCCATTGTTTGAACTCTTCGGAAGGGACATAGCGAATTTCATAGCCATCCCGGGAGAGAACGGCCAAGGGCTGGTGATGGCCGATCTGGAAAACATTATCGAGATCGACCCCTTCGAGAGTGATGCCGTCGGGCAGACCCTCCATTTCGTTCAAAGGAAGAATTCTTCCTGTTGGCATCGTATCCGGGCCAAGCTCCCAGGCTCCGGTTACCGGCAGACGAAGCTTCCATTTCTGGGGTTCGTTATCAAGCATGAACCAGGTATGCAGTCCGTAACCGAATGGTGCCGGCTTGCGGCTGCCGTTATGGACCTTGACTTTCTGCAGCAGGGAGGAGCCTTTCAGCTCATATGTCATTTCAATAGTGAGCTCGTGCGGATATTGCTTCATCAATTCTGGGAAGTCGGACGTCGAGAAGACCGATGTAATCGAGATCGTATCTCCGTTTTCCTCATAACCGGTTACTTGCCAAGGCCGTCCGACCGCAAAGCCGTGAATGTGATTTCCGGTATTGTTCTTCTCATTTTTATCTAGTTGATATTCTTGATCGCCTACCTTGAAATAACCTCCGCGAATCCGGTTGGGAGGAATAAGCACCGGTGTTCCGTAATGAACCGGTCTTCCCAGAAGGGTATCCAGGCTGTCCGGTGCCCGCAGCACTCCGCGGGAGGCTGCTTTATCATATATCCGGATCACATTGTTGCCGACGGAGGGACAGAGGGAAAGAGACAGCTCCTCATTCTCAAGAATATACAGATCGGTTCCATGCCATTGTTCCTGCTTGATCATTTAGTCATCGGGCTCCTTTGTTATTAAAATCGCTGTCATACGGCTTGTAGTAAGTAATTAATTCCATTGTAGCAGAGGATATAGGGACTGCCAATCTGGGAAAATGGACGGGCCGTTTGACAAAACCCGATCTCCATGTATAATAAATAACCATAAATTCTAATTTGCTGTGAAAGTTTCATAACGATGCTATGACAGGAAAGAGTAGACGGACAGGTCTCTCAAGAGAGCCGGTGGAGGGTGCGAACCGGCGGGGCTTGCCGATTGAATGGGTCCTTGAGCATGAAGCCGAACCGGATGGCCAACGTCGGGCTGACCATCTGCAGTAGGCGGAACGTAAGCTCCACGTTACAGGAGTCCAAGGCTTAGCCGGCAGCAGCCGCTGAGCGAATTAGGGTGGTACCACGGTCTTTCGTCCCTTGCGGGCGAAAGGCTTTTTTATTTTCCGGGGCTATACGTATCGGAGATCATACGTCACCGTTTGATAACACGATTCACAGAATGCAAGGGAGGAAATGATAATGAAGAAAGTACTATCGGGTATTCAGCCGAGCGGACAGCTCACTCTCGGAAATTATATCGGGGCGATGAAAAATTTTGTCGAGCTTCAACACAGCCATCAATGCTATTTCATGGTGGTTGATTTACACGCCATTACGGTGCCGCAAGCACCGGAAGCTTTAAAGGAACAGACGGAATCGGTAGCAGCCTTGTTCATAGCGGCGGGGATTGATCCGGATAAGGCGAGCGTATTCCTTCAATCCCATGTTTCGGCCCATGCCGAGCTGGGCTGGATGATGACGACCCTGTCGTACATGGGGGAATTGGAGCGAATGACCCAGTTTAAAGACAAGTCCGAAGGCAAGGAATCAGTCGGTGCCGGACTGTTTGTATATCCCGCATTGATGGCCGCGGATATTTTGCTGTACAATGCCGATTTGGTTCCGGTCGGAGACGATCAGAAGCAGCATCTGGAGCTGACCCGCGATCTGGCCCAGCGGTTCAACCAGCGGTATGGGGAAACTTTCCTTATTCCTGAGCCGTATATGCCTAAGGTGGGAGCCAGAATTATGTCACTGGACGATGCTTCCAAGAAAATGAGCAAGAGCAATCCTAACCCGGGAAGCTATATTGCTCTGCTGGATCCTCCGGATGTCATTCGCAAAAAGATAAGCCGGGCGGTCACGGATTCCGGGAGGGAAGTGAAATTTGATCCGGTGAACAAGCCGGAGGTCAGCAATCTTATGACGATTTATTCCCATTGCTCCGACATGACGCTTGAGCAAATTGAGGAGAAATACGAAGGTCAGGGCTATGGCAGCTTCAAGAAAGATTTGGCCGAGCAGGTTGTAGCCACCCTGGAGCCGCTTCAGCACAAATATCAAGAAATCCGCAGCTCCGGAGCCATTCATGACATCTTGCGGAAGGGTGCCCGGGAAGCGGTGGAAGTGGCCAATTCCACAGTGCAGGAAGCTAAACGGAAGATGGGCTTCTTGTTACCCTAGAAAACTTTTATAAAATTATCTGTTCCCTTGCCCGCGTTTGCGGGCTTTTGCTTTGAGAACGAAGCCGAGTCCGATGAACGAAATGGATGCGATGGACAGCAGCAGGACAAGCCATGGCCGGTGCAGGCTGATGGAGATGCTGATGCCGACCAGCAGCATAACGCTGATTAATGCGAAAATAAAGGCGGGCAGCCGTTGCATTGCGAACATTCCTCCTCATGAAAATCCCTTCTACATCATAATACAAGTTCGTTTTTTTCAAAAGACCCTTGTTGATGCTTCCGCAAAACCTGCCCGTAGGATATTTTCCAAAAATAATAAAGCTTAATATAAAAATATAGTAATAAAGTTTCAAGATTAAGAAAAATCGTTTGTAATTTTGTTTTGTTTATGTATAATATATCCATGGATAATTTTTGAAACCGCTTTAGTTTTACTCCACCCCAGATCTAGCACATAATCTCTTCGCTATACTCCTTAAAGTTTTACCAACACTTCAAACGTTCTCGGCATAAAAACAAACCAGCATAATTTCAAGATTAAGCAATCGAAGGAGGGACCGCAACCGGATACAACCTGTATATGGTTATTTTTAACCTCTTGAATCAACGGGGAGTTTTTGGTCTCATATACTTCCTTATATTTGCTGTTCTTACAATTAAATTAAAATTTAAGAACGAAATATATCCAGGAAATCAAGCGTAATGGACAAGCTGCGGAAGGAATCAAATTAATCTGGAGAGGGGTAATAAAGATGAGAAAATGGATTCTGTTAGCGATCATCTTCTGTTTGGCAGCCACGGCTGCGGGATGCAGCGGCAAAGGAGCCGGAGGCTCCGAATCCGGCAAGGATGTAATTACCGTATGGACTTTCCCTCACTATCGGGAAAATGCGGAGACCGGGCAAAAAAGCTACGAGCAGCATCTGCAGGAATTGATCGCGGAGGTCGAAGCCGAGAATCCGGATATTAAGGTGAAGTATGAAATCCTTTCGTGGGAGGAGGGGGACAAGAAATTCGATATTGCCCTGAACTCCGGAAATCCTCCCGACATCTTCTTCTCGGTTATGCAGCCTAAATTTATCAAGACGGGATTGGCCGTTCCGCTGGATGATTACTTGGACGATGCCGATTTTGCCGATCTGGAGCAGTTCGCGATTGACAACTTCAGCATCGACGGCAAGCTGTGGGCCATCTCGCAATGGATTTCGATCCATACTTGGGGCGGCAACCGGAAAATGATGGAGGAAGCAGGCGCGGATATCGCCAAAATTCAAAAGGAGGGGTGGACCTGGCAAGAATTTTACGATATTGCCAAGAAGATCTCCAAAGAGGAGAACGGCAAAAAAATATACGGATTTGCCACCCAGGGCAAAAATGAAGAAACGCTCACCCATTTAATGCGGAATAACGGGGTCATCAAATCGGTCACAGAGGACGGAAAGTTTATGTGGAACGGCGATAAGGCGGTTGAGACTCTGAATTTCCTGAAGAAAATGATGGACGAAGGCGTCATGCCCAAGGAAACGGCCGGAATCGATGCTCAGAAGGTAGGCGATATGTTCAATGCCGGGGAAGTCGGAATTTATGGCAGAACGGGTCCCTATCAAGTCCGCTTCAACGACAACCGGAATAAAGAGATCGAGGCCGGAAAGATCGAGGGGGAGAAAATCGACTTTGTCCTGCTGCCCTTCCCTCACAATGAAGGTGAGAAGGAGGTCGCCACCGGGGGCGGGGGCGGAATGTGGCTGTTCAAGCAAAAAAATTATAAAGGGGACAAGCATACGGAGAACGCTGCCAAGGTGTTGAAGCATATTACAGGAACGAAATCGAGCGTTACGGCCGCCACCCTGTTCATCCCGCCGGCCCGCAAATCCGGACAGGAGATGTTTGCGGATTTGCTGCAGCTAAATACAGACAACGGCAAATTTATTCAGCGCACCCTCGGGTATGTCGTGCCCGGGGCCAAGCTGGAGCCTGATCTGGCGCAGAAACAATCGCAAATTCTGAACGACGGCATTCGTCCGAAGTTCCAGGGCTTCCTGGCCGGAGAATTGACGGCGGAAGAGACCGTTCAGCAGTGGACCAAGGTTGCGGAAGGCATATTGAAGTAATTTCGAATGAAGTTCTTCCCGCCCTGCGACGGGAAGGCTTCCCTTTTTAACCCCATGAAAAGCTAAATGATAAGAAAGGACCCGATGACATCTCCGAAAGCGTTTCAATGGCAGCTTTTCTTACCAAATTAGAAGCTTTTCGCATCACCCGATTGGGCGGGAGAAGAATGGGCAGACGGATCAGACCAAAGGAGTTGAACCTATGACCGTTGCAGCGCAAACGACGAATGACAGATGGGATAACATTAAACAATTTATTAAAGATTACGGTTGGTGCTATATTTTCATAGCCCTTCCGTTCCTGTTGTTCCTGGTGTTTACGGTTTATCCTCTGATTACGGCTTTTGTCATGAGCTTTCAGGAATATGGAGTCATGCAATCGACCTTCATAGGTCTGGATAATTATAAATATTTGCTGAATAACGATATCTTCTGGAAGGCGATGGGCAACACAACGATCTATACGCTGGGCACGGTGCCCGTCAATATATTGATTTCCTTTTTCCTTTCCTTGATGATCTTTCCGCTTAACAAACGCTCACAGACTTTTTTCAAGGCATCGTTTTATTTACCGGCAGTTACCTCGGGGATCACGATGTCGTTAATTTGGCTGTGGATGTTCGATCCCACCCGGTCTGGACTTATGAACATCATATTGAGCTGGTTCGGAATCGGACAGCAAATGTGGCTGGCCAGCTCCGATTCGGCCTTGTTTTCCCTCATGCTGATGACTTATATAGGCGGTCATGGGGGCGGAGTCATTCTCTATCTGGCGGCAATGGGGGGAATCCCGAGATCGCTGTACGAAGCGGCGGAGATTGACGCGGCCGGCTGGTGGTCCAAAATGAAAAACATTACCTGGCCGCTGCTGAAGCCGACTACTCTCTATATGCTGATTACCGGCGTGATCGGTTCCTTCCAGGTGTTCGAAGCAACCTACGTGATGACACAGGGGGGGCCTAACTTCGCCACAACGACGATCGCTTATTTAATCTATCAGCATGCTTTCGAGTATTATCAGTTCGGCTTGGCGGCGGCGGAAGCTTTCATCCTGGGCATAGTGATCATAGTGATCTCGGTTCTGCAATTTAAATATATGTCCAGTGACGTTGAGTATTAGGAGGGGCGGATATGGAGATCAAACCGGCGACACATTCGCCAAACCAACTGCTGCTTGATGAGAGGAAAGATCAGAGAAGAAAGCTTGTCCGGCTGGCCGTTCTGTCCGTCATCTACGTGCTGCTGGCTTTGTGGGCGGTATTTACTTTCGTTCCTTTGCTGTGGATGCTGAGCTCCTCCTTCAAGGACACCACGGCCATAACGGCTGTCCCGCCCCAGCTTATTCCGAAGAAACCGACCTTGGACGCATACAAACGAATTATTGAAGTCGGCGGATTAGGACGTTGGTTTGTCAACAGCATTATCGTGGCGGGCTTGAGCACAATTATTAACGTATTCTTCGCTTCTCTGGCCGGCTATGCATTCGCCAAGCTGCGCTTTCCGGGCAGAAACGGGGCTTTCTGGATCCTCTTGTCCACCATGATGATTCCCGGTCAAGTAACGCTAATTCCTTTATATATTCTTGTTGTCAACACGTTCGAGCTGGCCAACACCTACGTCGGGCTGATTGTGCCGGGGATGGTCAGCGTCGGCAGCATCTTTCTGATGAAACAGTTCATGAGCTCTCTTCCGGGCTCGCTGATCGATGCGGGGCGAATCGATGCCTGCAGCGAATTCGGCATCTTCTGGAAGATCATTCTGCCGATTTCCAAGCCCGGCTTGGCGGTGCTCGGGATCTTCACCTTCGTTGGCCATTGGAACAACTTCTTCTGGCCCTTTCTCATTACCAACACGAACAGCATGCGGACTCTGCAGGTCGGCCTGACCAGCTTCAGATTCGAGCATCTGCAGGATTATGGAGCCATGATGGCCGGGGCGGTGTTCAGCGCTCTGCCCATGATCATCGTGTTCCTTGCGCTGCAGAAATATTTCTTGCGCGGAATTACTATCGGAGCGATCAAAGGATAGGGGGAGAGACAGATGGCGGAAGTCAAATTTGTAAACGTAGTCAAGGAATTTGAAGATGAGAAGAAGGGGAAGGTTGTAGCCGTCAACAACGCCAATTTCACCATTCGTGATCGGGAATTTCTCGTATTTGTCGGCCCCTCCGGATGCGGGAAGACGACTTCCTTGCGGATGGTTGCCGGATTGGAGAGACAAACGTCCGGGGATATCTATATCGGCAATCGGCTGGTGAACAAGGTCCATCCGAAAGACCGGGACATCGCCATGGTGTTCCAGGACTACGCATTGTATCCGCATATGACCATTCGGGAAAATCTGGGCTTCGGGCTGAGAAATTTAAAGACGCCCAAGAAGGTCATTGAGGAAAAAATTAAGGAAGCGGCCGCCATATTGAGCATCGAAAACTTGCTGGACCGCAAGCCGCGCGAGCTGAGCGGAGGGCAGAAGCAGAGAATAGCCGTAGGACGGGCGATCGTTCGCAATCCGAGCGTGTTTCTGTTCGACGAGCCGCTCAGCAATCTGGATGCCAAATTGAGAGTCCAGATGCGCGTGGAGCTGTCCGAGCTGCACAAAAGGCTGGGCGCCACGGTCATCTACGTCACGCATGATCAGGTGGAGGCCATGACGCTGGGCGAACGGATTGTAGTGATGAATGAAGGGGAGATTCAGCAGATCGCCGTTCCCGAGGAATTGTACGAGCAGCCCAATAACATGTTCGTGGCGGGATTCATCGGGTCTCCTCCGATGAACTTCGTGAAAGCCCGCCTGGATGGAAATCAGTTGTATACAGCCGGTTATACCTTCACCGTACCCGGACATTTGCTGCCCAAATATTCCAGATATGATGGCAAGGAAGTTGTCTTTGGAATCCGGCCCGAAGATATTGTTACGGTCCACTTGTTGAATTCCGAGCCGGAGAGGAATGTCATCAGCCCGACCTTGAAGGTTGTGGAGCATCTTGGCGCGGAGCTGCTGCTCTATTTTAATATCGGCGACGAGCAGGTGACCAGCCGGGTCAGCGCGGATGCCAAGGTGAAAGGACTTACTCCGGTCAAGCTGTACTTTAATCTGGACAAAATGCAGCTATTCGATCCGGAAACCCAGGAGCGAATTAATTAGCATTATTTCAAACGACGAGAGGTGGAGTGCATCATGCTGTCGATCAGCAAACTGATTATTAAGACCGGGCACCAAATCTTCCAGAACATCTTTACCGTTCTTGGTGTCAGCATCGGCTGGTCTTTGTTCGTCTTTCCGGCGGTATTTCTCCTTCCGCTTCCGTGGGCCGTTGCGTTCCTGGCTCTGACTCTGGTACCCGCCACTGCGGCAGTCTATGCGGTCATGAATCAAGTAATTAACGGGGGCAAAGGAGGAATAGCCGATTTCTTCCGCTTCTTTATTAAATATTTCCGCAGAGCTTTCCTGATCGGGATCATTCTCGTTCTGGCCGTTCTTATCCCTGTCTCGGAATGGTGGTACTATTTAAATGTAAACAACAGTTACGGCATTTTTCTGTTCAGTGTTTTTCAGACTTATTTATGCGCCACTTTCCTGGCTTCGCAGGTTTATACCATCCCGCTGCTTGTGATGGAGGACTTGAAATGTTTTCAGGCGATGAACCGGTCCATCAAGCATTTCCTGGCACATCCCTGGTATACGATCGGCTTGTTTGTCCAAATGGTTTCGGTGACCGTTCTGTTGAGTCTTTCCATTGTCGGCTTCTTCCTGCTTCATATCGGAATGCTGTCGATATTTATTCTGAATGCGACGCAAAATCTGATGCTCGAACCCCGGAAAAGCACTATTGGTTATCTGAAGGAAAATCCGGCAGGCAGATAAGGGGATGGTTCCCCTCTCACCGCAGGCTCGCTCATGCCGGTTTAATAGATCGAGTGAAGAAAAACAGCCCGCAAACCAATTAGGCTTGCGGGCTGTTTTTATATCAAGACGGGTCCATCCGCAGCTTTTTCTCCAAGCGGGATTCGCTGACCCAGCCGACGTAAGAATCAATCGGCTCATATTTGAGATTCATGCGCAGTACGGCGACGAAAGGATACTGCTTGCGATGGCGGTACCTTACATCCGCCCAGCGGACCTCGTATCCCCATTCGTACGGCCTGACCTCGGCAATGGCGAAGGAGGAGAAGTACAGGAAAGCTGCAATGCTTGGATGGGATTTGGAGGCTTCCACAGCAGGATGGTCAT
The DNA here is from genome assembly GCF_051966115.1 of Paenibacillus sp. SAFN-117. Classification (NCBI taxonomy): domain Bacteria; kingdom Bacillati; phylum Bacillota; class Bacilli; order Caryophanales; family Paenibacillaceae; genus Paenibacillus; species Paenibacillus sp. SAFN-117. The sequence continues at coordinate 125,125 of NZ_JBQCLK010000012.1, read as the reverse complement.
CCGGGGCGACCTGGTCCAGCCAGCGGAATTCATCGTTTCTTAATTCACCCAAGAGATACGAGCCGTCGCTTTTCCTTTTGACAACGTTCCAAATCGATAGATTTACCGTCGGGATAAGATAGTATTGATCTCTCTCTTCACTATCGGGGTCGCGGCGTGGTAGGCTTTTTTCCAAGCGATAATGGGTGACGGTTCTCCAAATATAATATCCCGCCATGATGGTATACAGCACCGGAAAGATCCATTGGGGCTCCGCCGCCCGGATGACCCACAGGAAAATAGCGATCAAATGGGAAATAAAAATAAACGGGTCGAAGATATGGATAATGTTCCATGAAATCCATTTTTCCGTAAAGGGCCGAAAGGCTTGGGTTCCATACGTATTGAACAGATCGGTGAAGACATGGAAACAAACCGCTCCCAGCACCCATAGGCCTACATGAAGTAGAGGCAAACCTTTAAACGCGAGAGCCAGGCCGCCCGTAATTAAAATCGTCCATAGGATCAGCGCAGGCAGGGAATGGGACAGTCCGCGATGGTTTTTAATATACACAGCATTGCCTTTCATTCGCAGCAGGCCGTCAAAATCAGGGGCCTGAGAACCTAAGACCGTACCGATCAAAACTGCCGTAGCGACGGTCGAGTCCGAAGCCACAACGGGATCCAAATGAGCCAAACCAGCCAATCCTAAGCCGATGACAAGATGCGTGCCAGTATCCAAAAAGGAATCCCTCCTGAATCTAAGGTTAAATTTGCATTTCCTGATATACTTAAGTCAGTTTATTCTTATTGTATCACTTTCGGAAGAAAAATAAATCGAAGGACTGAGGACAAATGGGTATAATTTTTGTCGAATATCGCATTGATGAACAGAAAAGAGAGGACTTCCTTCCTTTCATTCATAGCTTGGCGGAAGGAGCGCCGATGGAGTTATACGAAGGGTCCGACCAGCCGGGTTTGTTTGTGGAAATCTGGAGGGGGCTGAGCGAGGAAGATTACCTCTGCATGAAGGAAGCGAGAACCGGCGAAGCGGCTGATGAGGCTTCGGATTCCCAAGAAGATGAGGTCGACCGGGAAGGGGCCAACGGGCTGTTCTTCCGCCGGTGGTATCCTGTCGCGAATTATGTTCAGGGCGGTGCCGGACGAATCCATATTTGGCGGTTCGTGAAAGTGTGACCGCTCTTTAGGATGATTAAATAATCCATATTTTCGAGCATATAAATCCATGGTTTCTTCCTCTGTTAAGGTGTAATCTTACTAGACAGTAGAGAATCAGAGCGGGGGGAATCCATGGAGAGAAAATCAATATTCCGGGCTTATATTGTTGAAAACCGATGGTATTATGTTCTAGGTTTTATACTTGTTGCCGCATCCAGCTTTATCCAATTGTTTATTCCCAGATTGCTGGGGCAGTTTACGGACCGTTTGGAACAAAACATGCTCCTGCGTGATGACATTATTTATTTTGCCGTTGGTTTGACCTTGACGGGGCTCGGGGTCGCTTTTTTTCGCTCTGTAGGCCGGATATATTTATTCCGCATGGGCCGGACGCTGGAGATGAAGGTGCGCAACGATTTGTTTTCCCACTGGGGAAAGCTCTCCGCACAATACTTCAATAATCAGAGGGTTGGCGACCTGATGTCTCATGCGATCAATGATGTGAATGTCATCCGCGAAGTCACGATGATGGGCGTCTTTAATACAATGGAAGCGCTCGTTCTGATAACGATTACGACAATAGCGATGATGTCGACGGTTAACGTGTGGTTAACCCTGTTGACCATGCTGCCCTTGCCTCTGTTGAGCTTTCTTGCGTATCGCTTCAACAAAAGAATTCAGAAGCAATCCGCCGATGTTCAGCAGGCGGTAGGGTCGCTGACAAGCCGTGTCCAGGAATTCACGTCCGGCATTCGCATTGTGAAAGCGTTCGTACAGGAGAAAGCGGAGCAGGAGCTGTTCACCAAGGATAACGAGCATGCGGTCAAGATGAACCGCAGGTTCGTCCGTTCGAATTCCTTGTTCAACTCGCTGAGCGCAGCCATCGTCGGAGTGAGCTTCCTGATTTCCGTCGTATTCGGGGGAATGCTTGTGATGAGAGGGGCTATATCGCTGGGTGAATTCGTAGCCTTCAACAGCTACTTGTCCCTGCTGATGGGACCGATCGAAAACCTGGGCCGGGTGTTCAATCAGCTGCAGAGAGGAAGAGCATCGGAAGAACGGCTTCTGGCGATCTTAAATACGAAGCCGGATGTAGCGGACGATGCGATGGCGAAGGAAGAGATTAAACATCTGAACGGCGATATTGAAATCCGCAATCTGAGCTTCCGTTATCCGGGCTCCAAAGAGCCGTCCCTGCGCAACATCAGCCTGAAGGTTCCCCGGGGCAGCAGTCTTGCTATTGTAGGGCGGGTCGGCAGCGGGAAGAGCACATTGGTTCATCTGCTTGTCCGGCTGTTTAATCCGCCCAAGGGAACCATTTTTATAGATGGGCATGAAATTCACGAAATTCCGCTCCAAACGTTAAGGGGACAGATCGGAATCGTGCCGCAGGATCAGTTTCTGTTCTCCTCCACGATCCGTGACAACATCAGCTTCGACCCCCATCCGTATTCCGATGATGAAGTGGAGGAAGCGGCCAAGATTGCCCAGGTCTATGATAATATTAACGAATTTCCCAACCGGTTCGACACTTCGCTCGGGGAGCGGGGCATTTCGTTGTCCGGCGGACAAAGGCAGCGCGTCAGCATTGCGCGGGCGATTATCAAGAAGCCTTCCATCCTCATCTTCGACGACAGCTTGTCTGCGGTAGATACGATAACGGAGGACCTCATCCTCGAGGGGCTGAATTCGGTCATGAACAACCGGACTACGATCATTATCGGGCATCGGATCTCCTCTGTGCAGGCCGCAGATCAGATCATCGTATTGGATCAGGGGAGGATCGCAGAGCAGGGGACTCACGATCAATTAGTCCGTCTCAACGGTATTTATGCGGATATGTACCATAAACAATTGCTCGACGAAGAAGCGGAAGCGGCCCAGGATTTCTTCCCCGTTCGCCAGCCGGTACTGCGTCCAAGCGGCAAGAGGGGAGGGACCGCCCAGTTATGAACATTCATCAAGAGAAGGAAATTGTCAGGGTCAAGGATTCCCAGATGCTTCGCCGCCTGTTGTCATACGCTTGGCCCTATTGGAAAATGATTTTGCTCGGCATTGTACTGGCATTTCTGATCGTTGTCGCCGATTTGGCCCGGCCGTATTTATTAAAAATAACGATTGACGATCACATCAACGGCATTAATCAGCCGATGCTGAGCGTATCCTCCGAGCGTTCCGGCGATTTGCAGGGCTACGGGAAGCCGATCGAGCGGGACGGCTATGTCTATGTCCGACTGTCCCCGGAGCAGGTAACGGAAGAGATTCCCGATGGGGCTGTCAAGAAGCAGATCATGACGGTCCGCGGACAGGACGTGCTGGTGGACGGCTGGTTGGGGGATCAAGGCAGCAAAGCGGAATGGCTCGAGCAGGACGGGGCTTTCTATGTAGTCACTTCGGAGGGCACTTATTCCGCCGAGCGTCTGGGCAAGGAAGAACTGAAGGCGTTCCGGCAGAATGATTATCAGGGCTTTCTAATGATAGGGCTTCTGTTTCTGGGAACGGTGGCTCTGGGATCCATATTGACGTATATTCAAGGAAATTTGCTGCAATATACGGGGCAGTCGATTATTTTTAATATCCGGCAGCAGCTGTTCAAGCACTTGAGCCGCATGTCGATGTCTTTCTTCGACCGCAACCCGTCCGGGAGGATTGTCGTCCGAGTCACGCAGGATACGGAGGCGTTGAACCAGCTATATTCCCAGGTGGTCGTCAATCTGGTCAAGGACGTTATCGTCGTTCTCGGAATTATCGTTATCATGCTGCAAATGAGCGTCAAGCTTTCTTTGCTGGCTTTCGCCGTGCTGCCGGTTCTGGCCGTCCTGACATTCTGGTACCGGTCGGTTATCCGCAAAGGGCAGCGCAAGGCGAGGTTGATTCTATCCCGGCTGAATTCCTTCCTTGCCGAAAATTTGTCGGGAATGCGGATCACTCAATTGTTTATTCGCGAGAAACGGCAGTGGGAACAATTTGACCGGCACAACCGGGACTACTACCGGGCAGGAATGTTCAACTCGACGGTCAATTCGATCTTCCAGCCGGCGATCGGCTTCCTCGGAAATTTCGCAATCGCGCTTCTGGTTTGGTATGGGGGAATTCATGTCATTGACGGCAGCATAACGTTTGGGGTCGTGTATGCCTTTACGCACTACATCCGTCAATTTTTCCAGCCGCTGATGAGCCTGGCGGAGAAATACAACCAGATACAGACAGCAATGGTCGGGGCCGAGCGGATCTTCGAAATGCTGGACGAAAAGCCCGGCATCGTCGATTCTCCTCAGGCGAAGCCGCTGCCTAGGCAGATCAGGGGTGAAATCGAGTTTGATCATGTTTGGTTTGCTTATAATGAAGGCGAGTGGGTGCTCAAGGATGTCAGCTTCAAGATCGAAGCCGGGCAGAGCGTTGCGTTCGTCGGGGCGACAGGGGCTGGCAAGAGCTCCATCATCCAGTTGATCAATCGGTTCTATGATATACAGAAAGGGTCCATCAAGCTGGACGGAGTGGACATCCGGGAGATTCCGCTGGACGATCTGCGCCGCAGAATCAGCGTGGTTCAGCAGGACGTCTTCCTGTTTACGGGAGACATAGCCTCCAATATCCGCCTGAATAACACTCAATTGACGGATGAACAGGTACGCGAGGCTGCGCGCATGGTCCATCTCGACTCCTTCATCTCGGGCTTGCCCGAAGGATATTCCACTCTGCTCGGGGAGAGAGGGATTACCCTGTCGCTCGGACAGAGGCAATTGTTATCCTTCGCCAGAGCCATAGCCTTCCGGCCCCAGATTCTTATATTGGACGAAGCCACTTCCAATATCGATACGGAGACGGAGCTGGTGGTACAGAATGCGCTGCATACCATTTCGAAAGGCAGGACAACGGTCATTGTAGCCCACCGTTTGTCCACCATTCAGCATGCCGATCAGATTATCGTCATGCATAAGGGCAAAGTAAGGGAAATCGGCAATCATTATCAGCTCCTGGCGCAGAAAGGCTACTACTACCGCCTGTTTGAGCTGCAGTACAAGGAGCAGCATAAGGTCCGGCCCGCCAGGTGAGGCAGCCGGACCTAAAATTCAGGCTCCATTAGGAACGTTCTGCCGACAGGGACATCCGGATTTCGCTCTAACGGGATACGGGAAACTGGGTATAGGGGTAGGCATAGTTCAGCGGCTCGTCGAACGTTATATAATTCAAGAAAATCATCAGCAGAATATAACGCCGTCCCGTCTGCGGATCACTGATAATAATATGATCCCGTCCGGCGGCTTCCAGCCTGCCGCGGAATACTTTAGAGTTCCATTCATTGCTTCCTTCGAAGGTCATGTATACGGTCGCTATCTTGCCCAGATTCAATCTCAATATGTTCTCGATGTAAGATTGCTCCTGAAGCGACGGAGCCGGACCCCCGGTCGGTGTGATGGCCATCCCGGACGGCATGGACGGCGGAATGCCTTGCGAAGCCGCAGCGGATCCCGGCGGATAGCTCGGGGAAGTTACGGCTCCCGCCGGATAGCCGGGGGCCGCAGTCGTTTTGGGACCTGCGGTCGGATATGCGTAGGGCTGCATGTTGCGGAATGAATTACAGGTCATTCGGATTCTCTCCTCCTTAATATCGCTTTGATCTTGGCTTGCCAATCCGTTATACGGGAAGCCCGCCTAAAGCGTGAATGAACTGGATAACGTCCGCAGGGCTTTCCTAATACACTTGCGGACAATCCTGTGCGCTCGGGATAAAGAAACAGTGGCTTTTAAAGCGCCCCGAGTTGACTTGATTGTACCAGCTCCCTGGACAATCGCCCGTCGGACGGAAGAACCATAAAGCATTGGATGCGGGATGGAACCGCTCACCTTTGATCACTCTCTCTGCAAGCCGGACATCTTGTGAGCGGGCCGCCTGATAAAAATATCCTTTGAGCGTCGCCTCGAAGCCTCCGGGTCTTTGGAAGACCATTTCTTCGAGGTTGCGGATATTTCTGAAGTCCAGGCAGTTGGCCAATACCCGGTTAACGCCGACATTTCCTACCATGAGCATGCCGAGCTCTCCCTCGCCTTCCGCTTCGGCTCTCATCAGCCGGGCCAACAGCCTGGTATGCTGGATAGTAGATTGCACGACGGGCACAACGATTCACTTCCTTCCATTCGGGATGTCAAATGGCCGCCTGTTGGGCAGGAGCCTTTTCAATTACAGTCTATAGAGGAATGGGCGAATTGGTGAGTCGTCCGATAAAAATCAGTTTACGACAATATTTTGAAATGTGAGTTTCATTCGTTGTAATTAGAACGTTACATTGCTATTATTAGAAATGATGCTGAAAAGTAGGAGGGGTAGACGCTGCTGTGGATAATCCGGTAAGTTATACGAATACGGTAGAATCGACGGAAGATACCAATAAACCAGTAGTCCGGTCCGCAACGTGGAAGGACTTCTTAGATATTACGAAACCCGGAATATTGTTTTCCAATACGATCACGACCTTCGGAGGGTTCTGGGTAGCTTCCCATGGCAATGTCCAATGGGCTTTGATGATTTTCGTAATCCTGGGAACTATTCTGACGATGGCATCGGGATGCGTGCTGAACAACTATTTGGACCGTGACCTGGATATCAAGATGGCCCGGACCAAGAAGAGAGCGCTGCCTTCGGGGGTACTGAAACCATCGACTGTTTTGGTTTACGGGATTATTCTAGGCATTGCCGGACTATGTGTGCTGGGGCTCCTCGTTAATCCGTTAGCCGCACTGCTGGGATTGTTCGGATTGTTCGGCTATGTGTGGGTCTATACCGCCTGGCTGAAACGGACATCCGTATGGAATACAACGGTCGGGGCGTTATTCGGAGCCGTACCGCCGGTTATCGGTTATGTAGCCGTTGCCCAAACGCTGGATATGACCGCGCTTATTCTGTTCGGGATCCTGTTCTTCTGGCAGCCGCCTCACTTCTGGGCGCTGGGAATCCGCCGGGTGGAGGACTACCGTGAAGCCGGATACCAGATGCTGCCCGCGGTGAAAGGGACTTACCAGACGAAGCTTAGCATAATGAGATATGTGGTTCCGCTCGTTCCGACATCGATGCTGCTTTATTTCACGAACAGTGTCGGAGTCATTTATTTCATTGCCTCGGCGGTGCTTGGCTTGATATGGGTATTTATGTGCATGCAAGGTTTTAAAGCCAAGGACGAAACGTTATGGGCCAAGAAAGTTTTCGTCTTCTCGATCAATTATCTAACCTTGCTCTTTATCATTATGGTTATCGATACAGTTACATTGTAAGGTCAGATCCCATGATTAACATGGGATTCCTTTTTTATGGCCCGACAAATATAGGGGGAGAGAAACTTGGGCGCATTCTTGTCGAAGCATTGGTTTAAGCTCGTAACAGTAGTGCTGCTGGCCGTAATTGTAGGCGCAATTATTAGCCAATTGAACAAACCGGAAATTACCAAATTTACATTAAATGAGAAGGCTCCGGACTTTACTCTTGAAAATATAGACGGCCGGCAGGTCTCCTTGAACGAAACGGACGGCAAGGTTCGTATTGTCTATTTCTTCTTCTCTTTCTGTCCGGACGTATGTCTTCCGACGACGTTCAAGCTGTCGCAGGTACAGGAAATTCTGCAGAAGAAGAAGGCATTCGGAACGAAAACGGCGTTCTATTCGATCTCTTTCGACCCCGAAAGGGATACAAGGGAGAGGCTGCAGGAATATTCCAGCTATTATGAACCGGATCCGGAAGCCTGGTTCTTCCTGCGCGGGGATAGCGAGGAGGCTATGAAAGATTTGGCCTATCAATATAAAGTCGGGGTGCAGAAGGATAAAAACGGCAATTTCATGCATTCAAACGTCTTTGCTCTCATTGATAAACAAGGCAATCTTCGTCACTTCTATTTGGTGGATGATGATCTGAAGCCGGAGCGAATCGCCAATGACATGATCGCTCTAAGCAACGAATAGCTGAACGGAGAGATTCATGGAGTATTTTATCTATATTCTTCTTAATAACATAATTCCGCTTTCCATACTGATAGGGATCGGCGCTCTTTTGCAAATCATTTTTAAACTGGATATCAAGACGCTGTCCAAGCTGAATTTTTACCTGTTTTCTCCGGCGGTTATTTTTAAAATGCTGTATGAATCCGAGATTTCGCTGACCATCCTGCTTCAGGTGCTGCTCTTTTTCTTTATTTTTATTGTTTTGTTATTTTTGCTGGTGGAGCTGGTCATGCGAATTCGCCGGTACAAGAACGAAATGAGAAGCGCCATGAGGAACAGCGTCATTTTCTACAACAGCGCGAACTATGCCATTCCCCTGAACCAGCTTGTTTTTATCGGGGATGCTTTCACGCTGTCCATCCAGATCATTATCATGATGATGCAGAGTCTGCTGCCCAATACTTATGGGATATATAGTGTAAATGTGCACAAAAGTGATTTGAGGGACACGCTTCGCAAAATTTTGTCCCTTCCGGTCATCTATGTCATTCCCCTCGGGTTTCTGATGAGAGGGCTGGAGATCCCGATTCCGGATTCGCTGTATCAGCCGCTGAATTATGTCGCCAACGCCTTTATCGCCACTGCGCTGCTGACTTTAGGTGTTCAATTGGGCAGCATGAAGTGGAAGCTGAAGATCTCCGATGTGGTATTGTCCAATACGCTGCGTCTGCTCGTCGCTCCGGCTCTCGGCTTCGCGGTAGTTTGGATGCTGGGGATTAAGGGAATGATGGCGCAGGCCCTCGTGCTCTCCTGTGCCGTCCCGACGTCGCTCAGCAGTGTGCTGCTTGCGGTGGAATTCGATAACGAGCCGGAGTTTGCTTCCCAGGCTGTTTTCTCGTCGACCGTATTCAGTATATTTACCGTTACGCTTGTGATCTATCTGCTGCAATTTATTCCGTAATCGAAGGCAGTGCCGAAGAAGGGTAGATGATATACTCTTCCAGGCCTGCCTTTTCCAATTGCTGGATCAAATATTCCTCAGGGGTGCCTTCTACCCCGGCATAGCCTCTTCTTGTATAGATTTGTTCCGCTTCGGGGAAAGCATCGCACAGCAGAGCCCGAATTTTCTTGCCGGAAGCGTCATTGTCCGTAAAGATGTAGACGGGGACTGCCCCGATTTTCTTCTTCAGCCGGGCCAGCGACTCGGTTCCCGGGGTTCCGTAGGAACAGAAAATCCCGACTTGTTCATCGAGCAATCTCCTTAAACGGCTGCGGTCGTTTTTGCCTTCTACAATAATCGCTATGTGCATTTGGACCTCCTGGACTTCATGCCATTGAGAATAATTGCGCGTAAGAATCTTGTAGTCCCTTACAGCGTTAAGACGGTGTATCGAAAAATTCTTGTCGGCAAGAAGAAGCTGTTTCTAAAAAAAGGTTTTTGCCTTCGAGACGGCTTTAAATCAATTTTACCACAATAAGTTTGGGCGAATGCCGACAGCACTGTGGAATGAATATTTCGTCGGAATCGTTTGAATTTATGACTGTCCGGTATTAGAAAGTTAATATTTGTAAACGGGAAGGGCAATCTCTGTTATACTATTTGTAACTATCAACCTTCGCCCTTGAAGCTTCCTGCCGTTGTTCGTTTTGCCAAAATGAAATTATAGTCAGCCGGCAATTACTCGACCGGTGGGAATAGAGGTTAAGGCCAGGAGCATCCGAAACGCGACGGGGAATTTAAGCGGTTACATACATAGAATGAAAGAAACCGGATGGCCCATAACGCCATTCGACATGGTGAGGAGGAGTACAAGATTGAAAGCGATTTTGGTTGGACTGGGAAGTGCCGGATACGGGTGGTACAAGCGGATCCGCCAGGCAGGACTGGAGCTGGCGGTTGTGGAGACCGACCCGAATAACCGGAGCAAGGCCGATGATGGTGTGCCGTTGTACGTCGACCTGGAGGAAGCGATCGGGAAAGAACAACCCGACTTTGTCGTTAACGTCACCCCGCCGCAGGTTCATACGCGAATCAACACGATAGCTTTCGACCATAAGCTTCCGGTGTTATGCGAGAAGCCGATCGCGTTCGATTATGCGGAATCGGTGGACATTGTGGGCAGGTCGGAGAGAGAGCGAATTCCGTTCATGATTGCTGAAAATTACCGAAGGTTTGCCTATATGCGCAAATTAAAGCAAGTGCTGGAATCGGGTGTGATCGGCGCCGTTTCCACCATGGACGTCAGCTTTTACAGATATCACAATGTTCAGCGGAATTATTCCGTCAGTCTGCTGGATGATATTGCCGTTCATCATTTCGATCTTATGCGCTATCTGAGCGGCCGCGAGGGCAGGAAAATTTATGCCCGCCTGTTTAATCCGATCGGACATTGGGGAACGGACAGCGAGTGTCTGGCCATGAACGCCCAGCTTGAATTGGACGGCGGGATCATGGCAGCCTTCACCGGGTCTATTTCCGCAAGGGGGCCGGAGACGGAGTGGGGCGGTCATTGGCGAATAGAAGGAAGCGAGGGCGCCGTGCTTGTGGCCAATCAGGAGATCCGGGTAGTGCGGGACGGCGAAGTAACGGTTATCAACGATTACCGCGATGTGGATTCCCCCGGTGCGCTGGCCGATTTTCTGCGCGGGCTAAGGGACGGAACGGAATTTGAAACGAGCGGTAGAGATTATTTGAAGACGCAGGCCATTGTTCATTACGCGAACGAGTCGCATCGGGAGAACCGGCCGGTGAACATCGTACTTGGAAGGGAATAGGAGGCGGCCGACATGACCATTCGGGTGACAATATGGAATGAGTTTGTACATGAGAGGAAGCATGCCAATGTCGCGGAAATCTATCCGCAGGGAATTCATGCGGCGATCACCGAAGGCATCGGGCGGATAGAGCCGGACTTCTCCATACGTACGGCAACATTGGAGGAGCCGGAGCACGGGCTGACGGAAGAGGTGCTGCAGGAGACGGACGTGCTGCTCTGGTGGTCGCATGCCCGTAATCATCTGGTGCAGGACGAAGTAGTGGAGCGGGTTTGTTCCCGGATTTATGACGGGATGGGGTTTATCGCGCTGCATTCCGCCCTCAACTCCAAGCCGTTTCGCAAGCTTATGGGAACGACCTGCCAGATCAAATGGCGGGAAGCGGATGACAAGGAACGGATTTGGGTCATTGACCCTTCCCATCCGATTGCCGAAGGCATTGGTTCTTACATAGATATCGGTTATGAGGAGATGTACGGGGAACACTTCGACATTCCGATACCCGACGAGCTTATTTTCGTCAGCTGGTTTACCGGCGGGGAAGTATTTCGGAGCGGAGTGACCTATCGGCGAGGCAGAGGCAAAATATTTTATTTCCGTCCCGGACACCAGGAGGTTCCCACATACCATCATCCGGACGTACTGAAAGTTCTGGCTAACGCCGTCCGCTGGGCCGCTCCACGCCATGGCGCGATGCCCCGGTACGGAAATTCCGCTCCGATCGACTTCGTTTGAACCGATCCGCTACCCCTTGTTAGGGGGCCGGAAAACGAAAAAAGGCCTGAAAGCATAGAGCCTTCAAGCCGGTTAAAGAGATTTGGGAGGAGTATGCGATTAAGGAATCATAATCATCATATAAAAGCGCAGGATACAATCACTAACAAGATGAACAGGACGAGAATTGTGCCTGTTGAAGTCCAGAAGCCGGCACTCATGCTATGCACCCCTTTCAGGACCGGTAGGTCATCGACAATACAGTGTATGTAGGAAAAGCGCCCTTGGCTGTGCAAATACCCAGAAGGCGGGAAAATAGGTAAATATCCCGCCCTAAATCAGCAGACGACAATGGTTTGGAAAAAACGAGCTCCGCTCATGGTGATTACCGGAGAATAGTTGTGGTATTCTTGGATAGAAACCGGCACGGACCAAGGAGGAAACGGCAAAAGATGAGCAAGGGTAGAGAAGATTGGTTGGATAGGGAAGACGAGAAAATTGAGGACCCCTTGCACTTCCTTCTGCACCGCGGAATGAGAGGGATTTATGAAGCGGAGGAGGTGCTAGAGGGGGATCATATCTATATTCCGGAATGGAAGCTTACGATCCGTCCTCATGTAGCCCAATGGTCGGAGCAGTCCGTTTTGCTCCAGTTTCATTTAAGCTCGCCGAAATGGGATCGCGATATCTATGAAACCTCCGCTGGCATCGGCAGCGGGGCCCATAATGCTCTCGGCATGGCCATCGGCGGCTTTGCCTTTACGTTAATGCAGGGGATCGCATCCATGGAGAAAGACAGGAACCCCGACGAGCTCCATACGACTTACGGGGACACGGCCCATCGTTGGAAGGTATATAAGAGCGATATCATCGGTGTGGGCGAATCATCCGCTGAAATGCGCAATACTCCTTATTGGGAAGCGCTCAAGGACGGGATTGCGAAACGCGTTGGCAACCAGAAGCTCTGTTATATTAAAATTTATGGCGTGAAAAATGGCGATACCATTACCGGCGAATGCCGCATTAATAATATTCCAAGCCCCGAATTGGGGCAAATCGTGGCAGAAATGGCCGGCAAGTGGCAGGTAGAAGGCTTTGCTTCGCAAAAGCAGTTTATTTTCCTGCTGCAGTCCGAGGAGACATACTCACCGTATCCCTACCAGGCCGATCAAATTGCCGCCGCCACTAGGACAGCGGTTAATATGTTCATGGAGTGCGATACGCAGGAGAAGTATGACGAATATCCGGACCGGCTGGTTGAGCGCTTGCAGGATGCCAGCTTGGCGCAGGAGCTGTATTCCTTCCTGCCGGAAATTTGTGCGGAGCATGCCTTCGATACGCTCACCTATAAAGAGGAACTATTGTTGTTCAGGGGTGAAGAGGCCTTCAGCGTTTATCGGACTCAGCTTGCCAGCTATTATATGATTTATGATGCATTGTTCGAGGACTTCAGTACGGGTCAATTTGATGATGAGGTGTATAAGCGATACATCGGTGTCAGTTCTATCTACAATGTGATTTGCAGTGCTAAAGAGGAGGGGGCGGATTTGGTGGAAAATGGCGGTGAGCTCACGCTTTCCTTCGGAATGTCAGACTCTTATCAGTTTAGATAAAGCCGGAGATCCGTGTATCCGCCAATGAAAAAAGCTTCTGCCTCAAGTGTCGGCAGAAGTTTTTCTTGTGTGGAGCGGAAGCTAAAATTATAGAGGGTTCATTCCGATAAAAACATAACCTTACTCTTGAATAGAATGCCGTGACAGTGGGGCGGACGCACCATAGCTGCCGGCCCCGCCCGATGAATTACGAATTTCCCCGAAGAGATATGAAGCTTTATTCCGGCCACCGCATGATCGCTTGTTCGCCAAGGGGCCTGTCAGGTGCTGATGGCCGGCCGGATGCGGCCTAGAGGCAATAGGGTAATGCCTATCATTAAGGACAGGAAGGCGATAAAATAGGGAGACACCTCCAGCCGGAGCTGCCCGGCAAGTATCGGACCCAGGAAGGCGCCGATCGAGAACGCGATGGATAACAGGGAGAAGGCGCGACCATATCGGTTTCTGCTCGTAATATTGGCTAGGAGGGTGGAGATCGACGGGAGGATGATCCCTTTAGCCATTCCAATTAGAAACAAGGAAACATAAAGGGGAATAGACCAGTTGACCGACATGCCGAAGAAAATCATGGCCAGCCCGAGACAACCCAACAAAGTTCGGATGTAGGCGGAATACCGGTTCAGAAACAGCAGACTCAGGGTGAGCAGAGCTCCCAGGCTGACGAGTGAAAACAGGATGCCCGAGGTCAGGATGGAAGCCTGGACAGACTGCATAAGCGGCAATTCAAAAAATAAAATTCCTTGTGCGCAGGACATGCCTAACGGGATGAGGAAGAATAACCAGGGAATGGATTCGGCTTCCGGCTGCGCCCGGACGTTGGCTACGGCGGCAACCGCTTCTTTCTCGTGGATCACCCCCGGCTCCTTGAGGCCGAAAATAGCCAATATGCCGGTGGCAACCAACCCCCAGCCCAGTATGGAGAAAGAGGCGGTGAACCCGAACTTGGCCACAAGCACGGCCCCTGCCGCAGGAGAAACTACGGAAGCCAACGTATGAACCAGCCCGTTGCCCGACATTAATTTGCCCTGATGAATTTGATCCCGGGCAATTTTGGCCAGCATGGCCAAGCATGCGGGAGACAGGAATGCGAGAACGAAGCCGCTGATGGAGCGGATGACCAACAGCTCCCATGGGGCGGTTACACGCGCCTGGAAGATCAGCAGGAAGCCTGCCGCAATTAGGCTGACAACGAGGAATTTTTTGCTGCCGTACCGGTCGACCCCATACCCGGCCAGCAGGTTCCCGGGAAGATGGGTAATAGAGTAGACTCCCAGAATCAGGCCGATGAACGATGGCGTCGCGCCCAACGATAGGGCGAACGGGGATAAAATCGGATACTGTGCGTGCAAATCGAAAAAGGCGACGAAAATAAATAAATACAGCCATATGGCCGTTTTCATGTTAAAGCCACCCCCTGAATCATTGTGTAATGGCAGGTCTCCCTTTACTTGTACGCTGCTTGGTACAAACATATGCCCAAATAGGAGGGGAGTTCTATGAACAGATGGATGATCATCCTGCTTTTGGCAGCCGTTCTTATTGCTCTATGGAGATTGCGGCGGACTTATTCCGGAATCAAACCCGATAGGGAACAGGAAATTCGCGAGAAGCTGGAGGAGCTGAGGAAGAAAAGAGATGAATAACCGCATCCGAATATTGTAAGATAGGAATAATCAGAGGGATGGAAGATTTGTAATAATCTATAGAACGAAAGGGGAGCCGAGATGGAGCAGTGGATGTTATTTCTGCAGGAACGCTGGTTTATTATCCTGATTGCTATTGTCGTGTTATTTTTAGTGATTAAATTGGTAAAAACAGTGATTAAATGGATTGTTGTGCTATTGATTATTGCAGCGATATTGTATTACGGAATGAATTACAAGGATCAGATTGGAGAATTCGCGGGGACCATCGGCAGCACGATTACGGAAAGCGTGAAGGAGCAAGCGATGAAGGCTATGGCCTCCGAAGCGAAAGAGGCGAAGTATAAGCTCAATGAAGATGGCTCGTATACGGTAACGACCAAAAATATTCAGGTGGATGTCAAGCCGAATTCCAAGGAAGCGAAGATTACCTTCCTCGGCCAAAGCTTCAGCCTCCCGATGAACGACCTCATCGAAGGTTTCATCGAGCAGGCTAAATCACAGTAGCATGATCTCCGAACATTCGCCTGCCACTAGAGATAAAGGTATGGACGGGGGACCGAGATGACCTCTTTTTTCGAAACCATTTCCACATACAATCTTATATCCGTCCTCATTGGAGCCGTCATAGCGCTGTCTGTTCTTCAAGGAGCCAGGAGGGGAGCGGCAGGCTCGGCCCGGCAGTTGACTTTCTTTCTGTTGGAGGGGTTAATGACTCTGGCCAGCGTCGTGGCCGCCTGGAAGCTGATGAACTGGCTGTCGCCGGTTGTGAGGGATTGGCTGATCGCCAGACAAATCGTTATTCCGAATGAGAAGCTTGGTTACTTTCATCAGCTCTATTATACGGCGGTGACCGGGATCCGGGATTTTTCGTTAATGCGGTCGGGGCTTATTTTCCTGCTGGTCTATTTGATTTGCAAGCAATTGTTGACATGGGCGCTGTACCAGCTTTATGGGGGCAGTCCGTCGGCAGCATCCCGCAGGAAGGGGGGCTTCTTTGCCTGGTTAAGCAGTCTGGCAGGGGGAGCGATCGGTTTGTTGACTGGGGCGGGAAGGGCGGTTCTGCTTATTGCCGTCTTGTTTGTCGTGACGGTGCTGTTCCCTCGCTCGTCTTTCACTGAATATATTCAAGGGTCGGGAATCTATCAGAAAGGCGCGAAGGAAGTCATCCAACCGGTGGCAGGAGGGTTTCTGGAGGAGCAGCTGCCGGTGTTCACGAGAGCGGTGGAAGCGGAGTTAAACGGCATTCTGCAGCGGAAATATGAGGTGCTGGACGCCAATGTTCCCGACGATGTGCTGGCGGCTGCGAAAGAAGTGACGGCCGGCGCCGATACGGATGAGGAAAAAGCCCGGGCCTTATACGAGTGGGTAGGCACTCGCGTAAGCTATGATCATGAGAAAGTCAGACTTTACGAAGAAGAGCGGATATGGAAGGAGCAGACACCGGAGGATACGTTCGCCAGCAGACAGGGAGTCTGTATCGATTACTCCAGATTGTATGCGGTTATGGGCCGTTCTGTCGGATTGGAGGTCAAGGTGGTCACCGGTCTCGGCTACGACGGCCGGGGCAGCTATGGGCCGCATGCCTGGAACGAAGTGTTTCTGTCCGAGAAGGGGGAATGGGTGCCGTTGGACGCAACCTGGGTATCGAGCGGCGGCAATTGGTTCAATCCGCCGAATTTCTACGAAACCCACGTGAAGGATGCTTAAGCATCCTGTTTGGAGAAGATGCTTGCGAAGAAGAAAAGGTGGAGCCGGAAGCATAATGTTCCGGTCATCCACCTTTACATGAAGAATCGGGAGCTTGGGGATAGCGCAACACGGCATACCCGTTAAGGCAGCACGACGAAATTGGTAGGAAGCCGTCTTTCCCGTCCGTCGGAAGGGCTGTTGAGCAGCTTGCCGTTGTAGTAAAACGCGCTGGAGCCGCCTCCATCCAGCGTATAGGCATCGCGGACCTTGAACTCAAGCAGCTTGTCCTGTGCTTCTTCCAACGTTACCCCTTCGCTGTAGCCCTTTTGCCTTCCGTCAATTACGATGAAAAGCAGGTCGCCGTTAGAAAAATGTCCGATCAGGGTGCGCGGCTCTTTTTTGTTCCTCCAGGCGCTGGGTATCGTCAGCTTCTCCCCGTCCTTCAACAGGGAAGGAACGAATGTTGCTCCCTGCATCACGTTCAATTTCTTAATCTGTTCTTCGGTCGTAATTTCACCGCCTACGAGCTTTCCGTTATTATCAAACCCGATAAAGCTCAGGTCGGTGCGGTAAAATGTTTTGATCTCACCGTCTACCACCGTAATGCCAATCGGATAGAGCAGCCCGTTCTCTCTGGCGAAGCCGCCGCCGTTAATGGCCAATACGGCACCTGTTCGACGACCGGCCTGACTGGTAGTCTCGCCTTTGTCCCCGACCTTGTTATTGGACAGCACCAGCTTGACCGCGCTCGGATCATGCAGCTTGACCTTGGCCATATACCCTCTATATCCGGCTTCCTTCAACGAGAAAACTTTGACCGTCGATCTTTCGCCGAAGGATTGTCCGATCGGTTCGCCAAGCATATTGGTCAGGATCTGATCCAAGGTATCTTCCGTTTCCTTCGCGTGCTGCTGGCTGGTGGCCACCAATTGGTCTACAGCCTGCCTCTGTGCTTCATCGATTGCGGTTTGGGTTGATACGGATTCAATCAGCTCGGCAAGCGCTTGGCGGCTCTCGCTTAAGTGACCCGCCGCTTGTGAAGCTGTTGCCCCCATAGCCTCGTAACTCTGCTCAATGGCCGTCATATCATGCAGCATACTCCCCAGTGTCTGCTTGGTAGGTTCCAGCGCTTGGGCTGCGTGCATAGTTTGATCATGCAGCGGATTAGAGAACAAAAAAGCGAAAAAGAAGGCCGCCAGCATAGACACAAACAACCCCAGCGCCACATGAATTCTAGTACGCACGGGCAGCTTCCTCCAGCTTAGTAATGGAGCTTCGCAGATTTTCCAGCTCCTTGCTTAAGTCGCTGATCCGTTCATTGAGAGCTTGTCTCGTCTGATCGGAGGAAGTTAACGTGCTGCCGGCGAGCGAAAGCTCTTCCTTCACCGCCTCCAGATCGCTCTGCACATGATCAAACTGGCTCTGGAGCTGGGCCAGGCTTTCCTTATGTTCACCTAACTGGGTATGTAGCTCCGTAACTGTACGGTTCAAGTCTTCGGCACTGGTCTGAATCTGAATCATTTGCTGCTGCAGCCCGTTTATGTAATGCTTGGCCAAGAAAAAACTGCCCACTAACAGCAGCGCCCACACAAGTATGGGAGCGGACCAAACCAGCCATTTGCGCAGCGGTTTTCTGGCTTCCTTGTTAGCCGGGACAGAGGTGCTCGTTGCGACAGAGGAATCGGCAGGAACATACGATAAATCTTTCATGATGTAATAGAAATCCTTTCTGTGTAAATATTATTGCTTCCTCGCTACTCTGGGTGGGGTAAATAGACAGCGATTTTATATGGAGAGGCGGGCATGATAAGCTGGTTAGCAACGCGAATTCCTTACCCTTCGCGGCTTTCGCGAGTACTCATGCCCGCAGAGGCTCCATGTCAAATCGCTCTATTATGCCTCTCAAACGTAGTTTTTCCCATGTAGTATAGCGAAGAGCCATATTATTCTTGGTGAAGAAAAACTAGCAACCTATTAATACTTACGTCGAATAATAGCAAATGTTGCTGTAAAAAACAAAAAAACTGCGAGCTTTTCGTCGCGGATTAACCTGATCTTCCGACCGGTATCGTTAATCCTTCGGGCCATATGCACAACTAATTTGTACGAAATTTCATACAGAGCAAACGGAATGGCGCGTCTAACTGGAAAAACTCCACCTAGTTTGCTCCTCTGGAGCGAAAGTTGGTAACTACCTTGAAAATCCGTCTATTTTCATTTTCTGCTGGTGCCGAGCAAACGGAATGGCACGTCTAACTGGAAAAACTCCATCTAGTTTGCCCCTCTGGAGCGAAAGTCGGTAACTAAGTGGAAAAACTGCAGCTAGTTTGTGCAAAAAAGGCGATTTCAGCAAAAAACCTCCATTCTAACTGTAGTTTTTCCATCTAGTTTAGTCACTCTGCGCCATTTGCATCAATTTACCTGCATGAAATACAGTTAGACGCCCATGCAGGCCGCTTGGCCGCACCATCTGATGGTGAAAACAAGCCGGCGGATCCAGGAGAAGATTATAGCTTGGGGGATGGGGGGAAGGGTTATTGGCTGAACACGGGTCAAGGCTTCTTTTTGTGCCGTCAAATATGTTAAACTGGTAGGAAAAGCATAACTGGTGAGGATCGGTTTAGGAAGTCTGGTGAGACAGAGGAGCATGCGGAAAGTTTGGAACGGAAATGGCGGGAAGACTGTTCAAGCGGCGGACCGGGACGTTAACCGTATGGGAAATCCAAACTGGGCGCAAAATGTTCATTCAATCACCACACTTTTTAGGAAGGATGGGCAAGTATGGATATTACTCCGGAAGTGGAAGAGACACAAAAAAGGGAGATTAAGAAGCGAATAGGGTTTTCGATCCGTATTAATGTGTTCTTTTTCTGTATTTTTCTGTTGTTCTCTATCCTTATTGTTCGGCTGGCCATTCTTCAGTTTGTTCAAGGGGAAGAGCTGACAGCATGGGAAAAGAGAAATTTGAGCCGTAATATTTCGATTTCACCGATTCGTGGAAATATATATGATCGGGAGGAATCGCCGATCGCTTCGACAACGTCGACACAATCGGTATCTTACCGGATTGAGCCCGGTCAGACCAAAGAGGAAAAAATTGAGCTGGCCAAAAAGCTGGAGGAAATTTTCGTCCGCTTCGGCGATCCGTCCGTCGAACCGATGACCGCGGAGGAAATCATCGAGAGGATGGATGTCGGCTTCGACATCAACGGCGAGAAGTCAAAGGACCCCGCCTATACCTACTGGCCGAGGCGGATTAAATCCGGACTGACCCGGGATGAGATTGCTTATATTTCGGAACATCGCGACGAATTGAAGGGGCTTGAGGTCGAGGAGGAAAGCACCCGTGTATACGACCCGAGGCAAATTGCCGTGCAGTTGGTCGGATACTTGCGGCCTTATTCTACGGCGATAAATCAGAAGTCGAAATCGTTGGACCGGTACAAAGAGGAGAACAGCGACTATTTGAAGGATGAATATGTCGGTTTCGACGGGTTGGAATTGATGTATCAGGACGTGCTGCGGGGCCAGAACGGGGTGCGCACCTATCCTGTGAACAGCCGGGAGCAAATTGTCGGACATGTGGAAATTACACCTCCGGTCAAGGGAAACAACCTGTTCCTGACGATTCATAATGAGGTGCAGCTGGCAACCCAGCAGGCGATCACGGACCATTTGGAGCTTCTACAGAAGCATCCCCCGAATGCAACTTATGCCAAGGGCCGCAATGCGAAGGCCGGATATGCCGTTGCCATAGAGGTTGACTCGGGCAAGGTAGTGGCCATGGCGAGTATGCCTGATTATGATCCGAATGTATGGACCGGGGGGATTTCAACGGAGGCCTGGAACGCTATCCAGAACCGGTATACAAACGGGACGATACGAGAACGGTACGCGGATGTTCCGGACGATCAGGTAGGAAAATTTGCGTCATCGCTAGTTCCTCCAGGATCGGTGCTTAAACCGCTAACCGTGCTGGTCGGCCTGAACGAGAAATTGATTACACCCAACGAAAGGTATAATGACCGGGGAATCTTCACTTACGGTAAAAATAACAACGCCAAAGTCCGAAATTCGGATTACCGGGCCTACGGTCCGATTTCTCCCGCACGGGCTCTGCAAGTCTCCTCCAATACATTCGTGGCCGAAAGAGTAGGGAACCAGTTATATACCAAAGTTAAAGATCCTCTGGACGTCTGGCACTCCTATATGACGCAATTCGGGCTCGGGGTATCTACCGGAAGCGGCCTGCCCGGTGAAATCGAGGGAGATTACTATTATTACGAAACCGCCAAGAAACTGCAGGCGCAATTTCCGCTAATCAATGCCTCTTTCGGACAGGAAGCCCGCTATACGACGCTTCAGCTTGCGCAGTATACGATGATGCTGGCCAACAAAGGAAAGCGGTACAAGCCTCTCTTCGTGGACCGGATTACGACCTATGACTTCGAACTCGTGGAGAAGGTGGAGCCCGAGCTGCTTAACGAAGTAAGCTTCCCCGATGAATACTGGAAGGTGATCAAGGAAGGGATGACCAGTAAGGTGGACGGGTTCGACGGAGTTCCTTACACCTACGTCCGCAAAACCGGTACGTCGGAGTGGGAAATTGCCCGAAAGCATGTGGATAATGCGGTATTTATCGGCTATGCTCCCGCCGACAAACCGAAGCTGGCCGTTGCGGTGGTCGTTCCCGAGGGAGGATTCGGGGCTTACGGGGCAGCGCCGATCGCCAGAAAAATTTTCGATGCATACGATCAATACATCGGCCTGGACGGTATTCCGAAGGGACCGGCCGTTATAGAGTAGAATCCTTTAGAGGCGGGCTTTCTGCCCTGTGCCCTCACCTTGCACCTTTTGCAGGCGGGACGCATAGGGTAAAGAAAGGCCGCTGCTTTTTTATATTAAATGTTGCCCTAGGTAAAATGTTTTGTGAATCGCCTAAATAGTGGCTGTGAGAGATGCCGGATCAGAATCGGATCGTTCAAGGCATTCATGCGGCCTGCAATATGCCGGAAGGCCCCGCATTTCAAGCTCCGCAGCTTGCAATATGTTTTTATGACTAATGGAAGACAGGAGGAGAGGATCAATGAGCGGAAGAAGACTTAATTCTTCCTTGCAGCGCTTGATCATAAGCATGGTTTATTTGGTCCTGACCGCAGCGGGTGCTATGTGGTTAGGAGGGGCGGGAGCAGCGGTTGCAGCCTTAACCCTGTATAAATAAGCTGACCGGAAGCAGATTTACGCGCCGCGTAAAGGCAGGTTCCGTAATTGTCGGCGTCCTCTAGGGGAGAACCATACCGTATTACTTAAGCATCGCAGACCGCGACGCATGTGGTCGGCTGCCGACATGCAGCGCCATGCAGCGCCATGCAGCACCATGCAGCACCATGCAGCACCGGGAGCCGCGTTTAGATGCAGGAGGTGTCTGAACTTTTTGGCCGTTCGTTTCCGCAAGGCGTTAAGGTATGGTATACTAAGTCATCGGTATCTGATCTTCAATTGCCTTAAGATGCGGGCGCATCTTGGGGCATTGATGCTGAAATGGAGCTATTAATTACTTAAACAGCCATATAAGTTTGGAGAGTGTACCACATGTGCGGAATAGCAGGAGCGATGTATTTTACAGAAGAAGTACCGTCAGAACAATTGCTGCGCAGAATGACCGATGTAATCGTTCACCGGGGACCGGACGACTCGGGATTCTGGACGGATCCGGGAATAGGGTTAGGCTTTCGCAGACTGTCGATTATTGATTTGCAGGAAGGCCATCAGCCTCTGACTAACGAGGACGAATCGGTCTGGATCGTCTTTAACGGAGAGATATATAACTATAAAGCGCTTCGTCAGCAGCTTCAGAGCAAGGGACACCAGTTCCGGACACAGAGTGACACCGAGGTCATCGTTCATCTGTATGAGGAGTATGGCCCGGAATGCGTCAAGATGCTGCGGGGGATGTTCGGTTTTGTCATCTGGGACCGCAAGAAGAGACAGCTGTTCGGGGCGCGCGATCATTTCGGCATCAAGCCTTTCTATTATTCCTGCGGGCCGAATCAATTTCTGTTCGCCTCGGAAATCAAAAGCATTCTCGCGGCCGACGGAACGCGCCGTTCCGTGGAGACCGAGGCTTTCCTGAATTACTTGACGTTCCAATATGTCCCCGAGCCGATGACGATGTTCCAGGGCATCCGCAAGCTGCCCCCGGGTCATACGATTACGGTGCGGCCGGACGGAACCATTAAGCTGAGCCGTTACTGGGATCCGATGTTCGAGCCGGTGTCAAGGCCGTTCGATGATTACGTCGAGGAGATCCGCGAACGATTGAAGGATTCGGTCGTTCATCATATGCAGAGCGATGTGGAGAGAGGCTGTTTCCTGTCCAGCGGGATTGATTCCACAGCCATTGCCGCTCACATGCGGAGCATCGAGCCGATAAGGACCTTCTCGGTCGGTTTCGAAGGGGCCAACAATGAGACGACCATTGCCCGGGAGACAGCGGAAGCGCTGGGGACCGAGCATTATTCCAAGTTGATATCGGAGAAGGATTTCTTCGAATCGGTTCCGAAAGCGATTTGGCATCAGGATGAACCGGTAGCCGACCCATCTGCGATCGCCCTCTATCATGTGGCGCAGCTCGCAAGGGAACATGTAACGGTCGTATTGTCCGGCGAAGGAGCGGACGAGCTGTTCGGAGGCTACCGCATTTACCGGGAGCCGTTGTCTTTGCGTCCGATCTCCTGGCTGCCCTTGCCCCTTAAGAGGCTGCTTCATCAGCTTGTAGACAAGCTGCCTGCGGGGATGCCCGGAAGGAACTACTTGCTGAGGGGAACGACTCCTCTCGAAGAACGCTTCCTGGGAAATGCGAAAATTTTCACCGAGGACATGAAGGCGGAAATTGTCCGCGCCAGCGGCTCCCTGCTGGATAACTACAAGAAGCCCGTGCAAATAGCGGCTGAGTTCTATAGCAAGACCCGTCACCTGGACCCGGTAACCCGGATGCAGTATATCGATATGAACCTGTGGCTGCCGGGCGATATTCTTATGAAGGCGGATAAGATGACCATGGCCCATTCCCTGGAGCTGCGCGTTCCGTTCCTGGACAAGGAGCTGTTCGAGCTGACGCGCAAAATTCCGGTCGATTATCGTCTGGGGCAGGGAACCACGAAATATATTTTCCGCAAAGCGATGGAAGGAATTATCCCGGACTTCATCCTCAACCGGCCGAAGCTGGGCTTTCCGGTGCCGATGAGGGAGTGGCTCAAGGGCAGTCGGGGTGAAATGGTGCTGGAGCAAGTGAAGGCCAGCGGAATAGGGGATTTGGTCAATC
Organism: Paenibacillus sp. SAFN-117; assembly: GCF_051966115.1. Classification (NCBI taxonomy): domain Bacteria; kingdom Bacillati; phylum Bacillota; class Bacilli; order Caryophanales; family Paenibacillaceae; genus Paenibacillus; species Paenibacillus sp. SAFN-117. Next base: position 101,276 of record NZ_JBQCLK010000012.1, on the reverse strand, counting down.
TGACGACTGTAGAGCAAATGGCGCTGAAGCACCGCAAAGGAGAAGGGGACTATGCCCGGAGACTTTGGGTGATCTATGTATTTGCATTGTGGCATGCTTCCTATATGCTGGAGAAGCCGGGCACTTCCTATGCTGCGGCTAATTCATAAAATATTAAACGTGTCGGAGGAGAGAGATGGCTGCGTACAAACTGATTGCGTTGGATATGGATGGTACATTCCTGACAGAAGAGAAGACGATTTCCGAGGAAAACCGCAAATGGGTTAACCAAGCGATCGAAGCCGGGGTTACGGTGATGTTTTCTACAGGGAGAGGGGTTCAGAATATTTCCCCTTATGTTGAGGATTTAGGATTGACTTCCCCGATGGTTGCCGTCAACGGCGGAGAAGTCTGGAAGTCTCCGCAGGAGCTTCTGAGCAGGACTCCGCTCCAAACGAGCTGGGTTCAACAGCTTCACCAAATGGCCTTGGAATATGATGTATGGTATTGGGGTTATACAGTGGGGGGCTTATATAATAAAGATAAATGGACTTCGGATTTGGAGTCGGAGCAGTGGCTCAAGTTCGGATTGTTTACCGAGGATCATGTTAAGCTGGCCGAGATTCGCAGCAAATTAGAGGAATGGGGCAATTTGGAAATAACCAACTCTCATGTTTCGAATCTGGAGCTGAATCCCCGCGGCATCAGCAAAGCAAGTGGAATCAGAGAGGTATGCGGCCTGCTGGGAGTGAAGATGGAGGAAGTGATTGCGATGGGGGACAGTCTTAACGATCTGGAGATGATCCGTCAGGTCGGTCTCGGAATCGCGATGGAGAACGCCCAGGAGGAACTGAAAAGAGAGGCGGATGCGGTTACCGCTTCGAACGAAGAGGATGGGGTCGCCAAGGCGATTCAGAAGTACATATTCGGGCTTTAAGAAATTCGGCGTTTTTAAGGAACGAAGCGGAAGCCCGGATCCGGAGAAAAGTTGAAGTTCAAGGATTAAGCCTCAAAATCCTAAGTAAAGGTAAGGGGAATAGCCATGGCTATAGTGGGCTGGATACTGATAATCGCATTGTTTGTAGTCGGCATGCTCGGTACGGTAATTCCCGTGCTTCCTGGCGTGCTGGCGGTATATGCTGCGTTCTTTGTCTATGGCTGGTTTTTCAGCTTCGAGCCTTTCGGCTTCTGGTTCTGGGCTATACAGACCGCGATTGTGGTGGCCATTCTGGTGGCTGATTATATGATCAGTGCCCTCGGGGTCAAAAAATTCGGGGGGACGAAGGCTTCGGTCATTGGCAGCACTATCGGGATTATGATCGGTCCGTTTGTTATCCCGGTCGCCGGGCTGATTCTCGGTCCGTTCGTGGGAGCCTTCATCGGGGAATTGATTGCCGGGGCGGACTGGAAGCAGGCGGGGAAAGCCGGAATCGGCTCTGTCGTCGGATTTTTCTCAAGCGTTGTCGCTAAAGTTCTGCTTCAGCTGCTGATGATCTTCCTCTTCATCATCTGGCTAATCGTCTAAACCTTAATTGGGGGAAGGGTTGCAAGTGTCCAAGGATTCATTAGTTAAAGGAACCCTCATCCTTGCTGTCGCCGCCCTGGTTGCGCGTGTGCTCGGCGTGGTCCAAAGGGTTCCTCTCGTTTACTTGATAGGCGACCAAGGGATGGCTACGTTCTCGATCGCGTTCAATATTTATACTCCGCTTCTAACGATAGCTACGGCAGGCATTCCTAGCGCCCTAAGCAAAATGGTATCAGAGCGGACGGAGCTTGGGCGGCATGCCGAAGCCGACCGGATTTTTCGCGCCTCGGTACAGTTTGCCGTAGTGGCCGGTCTGATCATGACCGTTCTGCTGATTCTGATCGCCCCTTCCTATGCCCAAATGTCAGGGGACCCGTCCGCCGCGCTGGCTATAAGGGCGCTGGCTCCCGCTTTGCTGCTCTTCCCGCTTATCGCAATGATGCGCGGTTATTTCCAGGGAAGGCAGAGGATGATGCCGAACGGACTGTCCCAGGTCATAGAGCAGATTCTGAGGCTGATTACGGCGGTCGGACTTGCCTATTTGCTTCTGGCTATCGGCTGGGGGCATGATTGGGCGGTAGCCGGGGCTTCCTTCGGAGGAGTGATGGGCAGTGTCGGGGCATTCCTCGTCCTGCTTCTGTTCTATAAACTGCTCAGGGAGAAGGATGCGTCTCAAGGAATAAGGAGGAATGCTTCCTTCCGGCAAAAGCCGCTTCCTTATCGCACGATTTACGGGCAGATTTTTCGGCTGTCGGTGCCTATTGTGCTGTTTTCGATGGCGGTACCCTTGGTGTATTTTATCGATACCTCGACGGTCATTCCGCTGCTGCAGAATTTGATCGGCGCCGAGCAGGCCAAGATTGAGCTCGGTGTCTTGACGGGGAGGGCGCAGTCTCTGGCCGGGATTCCGATCATTCTGGCAGTCGCGCTCAGCCAGTCGATCGTCCCTATCGTATCGGCAGCCTATGCCCGCAATGATTTACCTCAGGTCCGGCAGCAAGCCGCCAAAGCGATGCAAATTTCGGTGCTGACCGGTCTGCCGGTCGTGCTCGCTATTGCTGTCGCTGCGAGGCCGATTAACGGCACGCTGTTTCCGGATGAGAACGGAACGCTGATCATTGCGCTGCTGACGGCTACCGCATTGTTCCAAATTATGATGCAGACATCGGGAGCCATTCTGATGGGCATCGGCGCCATGCGGCCGCTGATTCTCCATGTCCTCATCGGCCTGGCCGTCAAGCTGGGGGGCAGCTTCGTATTTGCCCCATGGCTGGGCATCAACGGAGTCGTGCTGTCAACGGCACTTTGCTTCATCGTGATGATGCTGCTGAATTTCCGGACGCTGAAGGGCAAGGTTCCGTTCGTAATCCTGGGGCTTCCGCGCTGGATCCGGCTGATTGCCGCATCCGCCATCATCATCGCCGCGGGCGCCGGGGTCGAGCGGTTAATGTACCGTTACGTCACCTGGTTCCCGGCCAAGCTCGACTACTTCCTGAATGCGGCCGTCACGTGCCTGGTGGTCATCGCGCTCTATCCGCTGCTGCTGTTCACCTTCCGCATCGTGACGAAGAACGACCTGGCCAACCTGCCGGGGCCAGTGCAGAAGCTGGTCCGCAAGTTCTCTGCGGCCATCAATCGATGAGCTCGCGCGCGAGGATCGCGAGCTCCAGCTTGCGCAGCCCCGCGCAGTGCAGGCGCGTCAGCTCGGCCGGGGCCCCGGCTCTGGCGGCCGACAGGTGAGCGACCGGCGACAGGTCGCGGAACCAGTCGTACCGCTCCGGGGCCGCCAGCGGCCGATCCGGCCACGCCGCAGGCAGCCGGGGGCTGCACAGCCGGCTTGCGCCTTCGCGCAGCGCGCAGCCGTTCAGCCTTTCCGTATATGATGATGGAAAGGCTGTTTGCGTGGCCGCATCCTGGAACAGATGCGGCCAATAATCGGCCCGGGAGCCGCTGTGCGGCACTTCCCGGGCGAAGCGGTGGAAGCCGTCGCGGGCAGACGGCAGGCCGAACAGCAGCGCGTACAGCTGCTTGCCGATTTCGATCCGTTCGTCCAGATCGGGGAAGTTCTCCAGAACGCGGCCGTACAGCGGCCAAGGCTTCCCCGGATTCCCCGCACGGATCGGCATGCCCATCGCATCGGCAGCTTGCGATGGGGAGGGAGCGGCTTCGGCGCCCGGATAAGCGGCTGCCGGCCGCCCCGCGGACGCGGTAGCCTTGCTTCCCGCTGCCCGGCCAACTGCCGAAGACTCCGCCGGAGCGGATTTGCAAGGGAAGATGATCTGGTTGGTCTGCGTGGCGGCCTGGGTCAGGCGCATGAGCGAATGCAGCGCATGGTCTTGAAAGCGGGGATGCTCGGCAACCCTGGCTTGAATATAGTTCTGCTCATTGATGATTAGAGCAATCGTGATCAGAGCCGAGCTGCCTTCATCCCAGAACAGCTCCCACATCGGCTGCATGAAGCGGGAAACGTGGAGCCAGGGCAGCAGATGAAAGAGGGGGCGGTTCCATGTGCGGCTGCGTTCGTAAAGAAGCAATTGAGGAAAGGCATCCTGAAAAATGAGGGCGTTAGCCGTTTCGAGCATGTCGAAGACGGATTCAATTTCCCCCTCATCCAGCAGACGGGGAAGAAGTTCCCCGCGTAAATCGGTCATGTTCCACCCGCCATTGCGGGAAACCATATGAGCTAGCAGCGCCCAATGAATATCCGGGTGCTTGCCGTAAAACTCAAGATAAGCGGCAGTGCGCGTGAGGTTATTCCGGTTAAGGAGGGCGGTATGCTCTTGTAACTCGCGAACCAGCTCCTTTTCCCGGCTGCTTAATGCCTTATTTGAATGATGGGCAGGGGGCTTCCTCAGCTGTTCCTCCAGGCGGGAGACTAGCTGCCGTTTCCTCTCCGGAGAGAGGTTCAGGGGGATTTCCGCTTCACCGGACCGGACGGAAGCATGCCACAGCCGGTTGACCGAATCCGCGATCAAGCGAGCTATTCCTTTACCGAGCAGAAGTCCTTTAGCCCACATGCTGTCTCCCTTATTCGCCCCTTTCGATTCCGCCGCCATTTCATTGCCCCTTAATGAGAATGATAGTTTTTTACCACATTAGAAAGTTTAAGTTCATTAAAGCGTTAAAATGGAATAACTTTCCAACTGGCATAAAAAGCTACCTTTAAAACCGGGTTATTCGTCTTCGAAGAGGCTCCGTTAGGTGCTTTTTTTATAGTATGTTCCATTTATTTGAAATTATTGTGAACAGAAATCCTCTAAATTTAGTACCTCTCCACTCTACCGGCGAACACAAACCGGCCACAAAGTGAACACAAATGCGGGTACAAATTCCTGCGAAAATGCAGCAATTTTGATCGATTCAACTCAATCATGGAGAAAAGCCTGCGAAAATGCAGTAATTTTTGTATAAAATCCTTCGAGCCCCCGTCGAACGAGAAAAAAGATGTATTTGTTCAGGCTTTGCCGCGGATACGGAGCACCCCGGCCAAAATGATGCAGAATTGCAGGCTTTTTAAATTCCGCGGGGGGTTCCGCAAAGTACGAACGGGAAAATGGTTCCTCACTGCGCGCGACTCCCAGCGTGCGGTAATTGGCGTCGCATGACGCTGGTCAACCACACGCCTCTTCAAAGGCTGTATGGCCATGTCAATTTATGGGGATATTTATTTTCCCCAATCTGAATCTTAATTATTCTTTAAACGTAGTAATTAGCATGATATGATTATTATGTAAGGTGGAAATCCATGGAGACTCCGGTTTGGGATGGCAATAGGTCCTTTATTCTAGGCAGAGCTGCTGTCGTTGACTGAATCCGGTTCTGCGCCAAGGAGCGGCCTGTTTGATAGAATCGCTGCTGGATTAGCAGAGTGTTCTATTATCCAGTCCACCGGGAGGGGGATTTTCACCGAGCTAATAGTCTTCATTTATATCGACTAAGAGGGAGAGGATAGGTTTGAAGAAGAGGTACATAACATGGATGAGTGCTTTCGTCGGCCTGATGATGCTGGTGCTGACAGGCTGTCAATCCATTGGCGGCGTAGATTTGAATAAAGCGCTGCAGAACAACCTGGAGGTTGCCTCCTACGAAGGAACTTCCAATTTCTCGATAGAATTGATCGGAGGATCCGATTTTGACTGGGCGGCTGACGGAGAAGATCTGTCCTTCCTGAACAATCTTCAGCTGGAAATGAACAATATTAAAATGCAGGACCGGAACACCCTGTCTATGGACGCGGCATTAGTGACCGGTAAAGGAAAATTTCCTTTCTCCGTATCCATGACGAAAGAAGAGATAGCCGTTCAATTTGAAGGAGCCGCCAAGCCGGTTTATCTTAAGCTGGATGACTATACTTCGTTAGACCCGATGATGATGACCATCAACTGGGCGGGGCTGTCCGAAACGCTGGAGAATAATCAAGAGCAGCTATTGAAGGCAGTAGGTCCTTTCATTATCAATAATTTGCCGAATCCGGACAATATTAAAGTTTCCAACACCAGCGAGCAGATTGACGGCATCTTTACGAATCTGACCAAGGTTCAGGTGGAAATCAAGGGAAGCGAAGTTCTGGATCTGCTTAAAGCTTTCATTGATAACATCAACGCTAACGATCAGGCCTTGAAGGAAGTCATCCAACAAATCTTTACTCTCGTAATCGATCCGGTTCAGAAAGAATTGCAAGGGGAGATTGAGGGTCTGGACAATGGTGTCGATGTTAGTCCCGCTACCGTGGATGAAATCTACAATGCGGCAAAAGAAGGATTGACGGAGCTGTCTCTAGAAATTGAGGCGATGAAAAATTCCGGAGAGGCTGACGAGTTCTTAAACGAGAACAACTACATGAAAGTAGATATGTATGTGGACAGCTCTTCTCAAATTCGCAAAATGGATATGGAGCTTGTCCTGAACAATCCGGAGCCGTCGAATGACGATTTGAATACGATCAAAATCAAATCGACGTCCGAGATGTGGAATATTAACCATGCGGTAAAAGCGGATATTATTAACACTCAGGATGGTTTGAATGTCGAGAGCGTGACTATGGGTAAGTTCCTGAAGAACCTCGACGCCAATTCTGCGCTTTACAAGCTTATGGTGGATGATTTGGGGCTGAAAAGCAAATATATTTACTTGCCGATCTGGGAAGAAGTAGACGGCGAATTGTATGAGCTTCCGTATATCGATCCCGTGACGGAGAAAGCTATGGCTCCGGTACGTTTTGTAACCGAAGAGCTTGATGCCGATGTAACGTGGGATAACGAGAAGCGGCAGGTGACCGTTGTCGACATCTGGACCGGCAAAACGATTGTGATGACCATTGAAAGCAGCACCGCTACCGTAGACGGCGTTCCCGTGGAGATGGAAGGGGTAGCCACGCTGCAAGGAGACACGACTTACGTCCCTCTTCGCTTTATCGCTGAAACCTTCGGTGCCGAAGTCAATTGGGATACGGAAGATTGGGCGGTTATTATTACTAGAGACTAAGCAGGGTAAATAAAGGGCGCGGCCATCAAGGGTCGCGCTTTTTTTATGTTGGGGGGGTATTTACAGGGCACCGTTAAGAGTCTTTTTTGGCTCCTCGGATTTTATGCCGGGATTCTACTTCTTTTCATTGTCGACACATTCCACAGAGTTTATTTAGAAAACGAGTATTTAACTCAATATATTATTGATTGCAAAGTTCATTTAAGTGGTGAGCAATAATTTGTTCCGTTTTTTCAATTGTGAATATGTCCGGTCTTAATAGAGCATGTATGGATAAACCTTCAATGACTACCGATAGCCTTAATTTTTCTATTTCAATATTTATGTCTTTATTTACATAGCCTGCTTTTATCAATATTTTAAGCAGTGCTTCCATTAAAATATATTCACCTTCAGTTAGTTCATTTTTTTTCGTGTTCAAAGCTGCACTTGTAAGTGAGCGAATGGCGAAAACGAGCCAAACGCCAGTTTCAGTTTGTTTATCCCGATCCACAGGAACTAATTCTAACAATGTTTCCTGTACCGCAATAAGAGGGTTTTTTGACCATGATTTATTCTCCGACCGTTCTTTCCCGCGAGCAAGAAAATATTCCATGATAAACAATAGTAATTCATCTTGGTTTGAGAAATAATGTCTTAGTGCTCCGGTAGACATTCCAGCCTCAGATGCAATTCTTCGGATAGATGCTTTTTCAATGCCTTCACCCTCAATAATTTTCCAAGCTGTTTCAGCGATAATTTTCCTTTTGTGATCATGATCAACAATTTTCGGCACTCAAATCACCTCTTGCTTTTATTTAGTACACCGTGTTATTATCATTTTATCACAGTGTGTGAAATAAATAAATAAGGGGGGATGTTTAGATGCTGGAAATCATTGAATCATTGATTCCTGCCAACATAGATTTCACAACAGCACTCCTCATTATTGTACTCTGTGCTTTCATTGATATCTTAAGCCCCGGGGTATTGGCGATTACAGCCTATATCCTTCTAATACAAAAAGAAAAAGGCTCTTCGCTATACTACATGGGAAAAACTACGTTTGAGAGGCATAATAGAGCGATTTGACATGGAGCCTCTGCGGGCATGAGTACTCGCGAAAGCCGCGAAGGGTAAGGAATTCGCGTTGCTAACCAGCTTATCATGCCCGCCTCTCCATATAAAATCGCTGTCTATTTACCCCACCCAGAGTAGCGAGGAAGCAAGAAAAATTGGCATCGCGTTTGATCGTTTTTCTATTATCGACACAATTTTGCTATTTTATGATGGGTATCTTGGTTTACCTGGGAGTTGGGCAGATACATGGTTTTATAGAAAGCATGTCTAACAATCAAATTTCAAGTTGGTTTTATACGATACTTGGAGTCGGCTTTGTACTAATTAGTTTTTATAAGCCTAAGAAAGGAATGGAATCCCGATTTTTGGAATGGTTGCCTAAGCAAGTATCAATAAGTGGGATGATTATACTCGGTATTATTGTATTTGCGATCGAGTTTACCACAGCTTTACCGTATTTTTACTCGATATTATTAATGGATCGTTTAGCGTTTAATACGGGTTTGTCCATAAGTATTTTACTTGGCTATAACGTGCTTATGGTACTACCTTCAATCTTATTATTGTTCATTTATATTCTATTTGGAGGCTGGACACAGAATAAGCTTGAAAAGCTAAGAACACAATTAGTAAAAGCTCCATTGTCTTCTGTATTAGTAGGAGTGGCAGTTATTGGAGCGGTGTTATTCAATATTGGCATTAGGGGAATTCTATCGTGATATTAGTTATTTGGAAAGGGGATGTAGTGTCATGAAAGAGATTACAAGCGCTGTAAGTCTACTTCTATTAATTCAAGGAGTTGGAGGTTTGATAAACCGATTAACAGGCGGGGGACCCAGTTGGTTTCTCGTAAATTACATCGAGGCTTTGCAAGGGTATGAAATTATAGCCAGTATAGTTTTAGTTATACTGGGAGCAATTATTGGTTTAGGCTCTCTCAAAATAAAAGGCAAAGATGACTAACCTATTATTTCTTCAAGAACGGCTTACAATTGAACCGTAGACGTTATAAGTGTTGTGAATGTGATTCTGCCTTCCGGGAACGCCTTATATCCATTGACGAAAAGCGTAGTTATCAAGCCTTAGACGGTGTTACTAATTAAGAAAATTGGAAAAGGGCGGCTTATAAGCCCTTTTCCACCATAAAGTCCGAGTACCCTATTTTTTTAAAATATAAGAAAGGACGGCGATAGCTGTTTATCTCTGATTCTTGTCAAGGTATAGCTGCCCCTCAATGCTCGTTCTCGGGCTTTATTCCTCCGCTTCCGGTTCCGGCGGCTGCGGAAGAATTCGATGTTCCTTGAGACGACCGGCCCTCATTGCCGCATCACGAAGCAGGAATTCGATGTGTCCATTAACACTGCGAAACTCGTCGGCGGCCCAACGTTCCAGTACTTCGTACAGCTTGGGATCGATCCTGAGCGGGAAGTTTTTCTTGGGTGCCATTTAAGGGCCTGTCAATAAAGGCTTCCTGTGTTGATGACCGGACTTGCGGATCGATCCGACACGATGGCCACCATCAGGTTGTTGATCATTGCCGCCTTTCTTTCCTCATCCAGTGTAACGGCACCGTCGGCCTCCAGCCGGGCTATGGCCATCTGAACCATGCCGACGGCCCCTTCGACAATCTGCTGTCTGGCCGAAATGATGGCCGACGCTTGCTGTCTCTGCAGCATGGCGCTGGCAATTTCGGTAGAGTAGGCGAGGTGGGTCAATCTTGCTTCCAGCACCTCTACTCCCGCTACGGACAAGCGCTCTTGAAGCTCCGCCCCGAGCTCGCCGGCCACCTCTTCGGCATTGCCTCTCAGGGAATAACCGTCGCTAATGAAGTTATCATATGGGTATTTGCTGGCTACGTGCCGAAGAGCCGTTTCGCTCTGGATTTCCACGAATTGCTCATAATGGTCCACATCGAACATCGCTTTCGCCGTATCGACCACTTTGAAGACGATGACCGCGGCGATTTCGATCGGATTGCCTTCCACATCATTCACCTTCAGCTTGGCACTGTTGAAATTGCGGACGCGAAGGGAGATTCTTCTGCGGTTGGAGAAAGGAACGGTAATCCACACTCCGGCCTCGCGGATGGTGCCCATATAAGTCCCGAAGAAGGTGATGATCTTGGCCTGATTAGGCTGAACGACCGTAAATGAAGACATCAGAAAGATTATATCTATGGCTAACAGAAGGAGACCGGATACAATAAACTCCTGGATCAGCAAAAAGATGCTGGCGATAAACATAGCGACCAGAATCACCAATCCCAGATAGGCGTTAAATTTCCAAGCTTTCTTTTCAACCATGGTGTCTCATCCTTTCAAAAGATATTGTTGTCATTTCGTTTTGATACTTAAATGATATCACATTTTGAAATATATGTAAATATTAATATTTTCCATTTTCCTAATAAATAGACTCCTATTGCAAGTGCGGTAAAAGAGGCAGAGACCATCGAGCTTTCACTTAACCTAAGCAAATGGGAGGGTTATGGAGAAGGGATGCCGCATAGGCTTCCCGGATCGCAACGATTGTTGTCCTGTGATAAGCATGCTGTGAACCATTTGACATACGGAACGGAGAAGTGCTATAACAAGGAAAATGGTCCGTAGCTCACTGCTGATGCTTTAAGCCATAGGGTGGGAATAGATTCAGTGGCGTATATGAGCGAGGACAATACCTAAGGAGGGAACGGCGTTGAACCGAATTCATTCCGAGCAGGAGTTTCAAGAGCAGGTTGGGCAGAATAAACCGACGGTTGCCGTATTTAAGGCCGCATGGTGCAAGGACTGTCATTTTATCGATCCGTTCATGCCGGATGTAGAACAGGCTTATGCAGATAAGCTGACCTTCGTGGAGATTGACCGGGACGAGTTGCCCGATCTATGCGAGAAATATAATATTCTTGGTATTCCCAGCTTCATCGTTTTCCGTCAGGGACGGGAAGTGACCCGTTTTGTAAGCAAACTCCGCAAGACAAGGGAAGAAATCGAGCAATTTCTGGACCGTTCCGTAGAGGTGGCCAACGCGCTTCCGTCTTGATCTTCGGGCAGCCTCCGATCTTGGACATTGCCGATAGGAACAGATAGCAGCACCACAAGATAAGAAAGGCCGGGTAAGAGAGTTCTCTTCCCGACCTTTTTTACAATTATAGGCTTTATCTTATCGGCGCCCGGCTGCTTAATGCCCGATAGCACCTTATCCGCGCCTCATCGTCCATTAACTGTTTTTGTAACGCTCATAGGCGGCTTCGTACACTTTCAAATACTTGTCCACACCCATATTCTCGACTTTTTTGACATAGCTGTCCCATTCGCTGAACGGAACGGCTCCGGTAATGAACTTGGCCTCCATTTCCTTGATCAGCGTATGAATATCGCTTCCGGTGGATTGCATAAACTCCGTTTCATCCTGGAGGAAATTGAAGCTGTACCAGAGGTCCTTAATCCGGTCGGGTTCGGCTTTCTGGCCGACGGCTATCGATTCCGGCAGCGTTTCCGAGCCTTTGAAATATTTCTCCTGAACGTATCCCGGGTAGCTGCCGCCCATCCAGGTTACATATTTCGTCAGAGCTTGATCCAGAGTCAATCCTTCCGGGTTGTTCTTGATTTCATCGACGAACTCCAGCTTGCCGTCCGGCGTTTGCGTATAGGAGACGCCTTCTTTCCCCATGAAGTAGAATGTGGCGCCCTCATCTCCGAAGAAATAATCGATCCAGCGAACCGTCGCTTCCGGATGCTTGTTATTGTTCGTTATGACGAAGGCTCCCGGCCAAACCATAGGAACTTTGATATGGGTATACAGCTTATCTCCGTGCGGACCTTCCAAAGCGCCCAGCCCGAAGTAATTTTCCCCGTTAAACTGCGTTTTCGGATTCGGATTGATCGTCGCTCCGAGAATATCCTTGCCGCCCTTGGCGTACAGCTCGCTCGATTTTTGCGTAAATATGTCTTTGTCGATCAGACCTTCCGCATACAATTTATGGACATATTCAAGCACTTCCTTGTACTTCGGGTCCAGACGGAAGAAGCGCAGCTTGTTCGTCTCCGGATCCACATCGACGAACTTATGCCCCAGGCCTCTTGTGCCCACTCCCCAAGCTCCTTTCAACTGATCGATCAGAGGCTCGATTCCCGTTCCGCTATAGGGGATTTCATCCATTTGGCCGTTTCCGTTCAAGTCGGTTTCTTTTACCGCTTTTAAGTATTGGTAGAACTCCTCCGTCGTCTTCGGCTCCGAAAGGTTCAGCTTGTCCAGCCAGTCCTGCTTGATCCAGAGAGGGGTGCCGATAAGCATGGGCAGGAACTCGGGGCTGTAGAAAGAAGGAAACGAGTATATATTTCCGTCGGGCATTGTCAACGCTTTTCTCAAATCGGGATACTTGTCCAACAATGCTTTCAAGTTAGGCGCGTGCTGATCGATCAAATCATTCAATTTGAGAAAAACGCCCTGCTCACCGTATTTCGCCAGATCGGATGCAGGCATCCGGGCCGTATAGAATCCATCCGGATAATCCCCGTTGGCCAAGGCGAGATTCCGCTTCTCCGTCAAGCTTTCGAAGGGAACCAATTGAAAGTTGACTTTGATGTTCGACATCTTGGCATATTCTTTCCATACCAACGTTTCTTCGAAGTTATTCGTGTTGGTCGCCGCCTTGCCCGTAAAGAAAGTAAGCTCAATCGGCTCTTTGACGATCGGCATGCCTGTCGGATTGAAGTTGTCCGTTGTCTTGGCTTCAGACTCCCCGCCGGTCGTTGTGCCTCCTGCTGCTTCTTGTCCGCCGCACCCCTGCAGAAGACCCGCGGTCATAACGGAGGACAGCATGATGGTGATCCATTTCTTTCTTTGCATTTTTCGATTCTCCTATCCTTTGTTTAATATTTATGTTTTATATGGAAAACGTACAGTTTAGCCCTTGAGGGCTCCGATCATAACGCCTTTGACAAAATACTTTTGCAGGAACGGATACAATAGAAGGACCGGCAAATTGGCGATGACGACTACCGCATATTTGATCGCCTCCGCCTCCATCAAGGTTCTGGCGTGAGATTCGTCGCCGACATTGATCATTTGCTCCATCTGGCCTTGGATGAGAATTTCCCTAAGGAATAGCTGCAGCGGGTATTTCGCTCTGTCGGTCAAATAAATGAGCGCGTTGAAATAAGCATTCCAATGGCCGACACTGTAAAACAGGATCATGACCGCGATGATCGGCATCGACAAAGGCAGAACGATCTTCCATAAAATTTGCAGATTGGAGCATCCGTCGATAGAGGCCGACTCCTGAATCTCCCCGGGAATGCTTGACTGGAAGAAAGTCCGCATAATAACGATGTTCCACACCGATACGGCATTCGGGATTACGAGCGCCCAGAACGAATTGAGCATTCCCATTTCCTTCACAATGAGGTAGGTCGGAATCAGACCGCCGCTGAAGAACAGGGTGAAGACCATAATCCCCGTGATCAAATTCTTGCCGGCAAAATTCGGCCTCGACAGCGGGTAAGCGGCCATGACCGTCATCGCCAGATTAATCGCCGTGCCGACCAACGTATACATAATCGTGTTCAGATAACCGGTCAGAATCTCCTGATTCTGAAATATTTTTTCATACCCTGTAAACGAAAGCGAGCTGGGAAATAACCAGATCTCCCCGTTCAGGACATCCTCGGGATTGCTGACCGAAGCGCTCAGGACAAAGACCAGCGGGTAAAGGACGATAACGGAGACGACCGCCAGCAATAGATTGATTATAATTCCGACGATCCTGTCGCCGGTGCTTTGCGCTGTCATGGACAATCCCCCTTTCTACCATAAGCTCGTTTGCTTCATCATTTTGGCTGCGCGGTTAACGAGCACCAACAGAATGAAATTCACTATCGAATTGAATAACCCGACCGCAGCGGAAAAGCTGTATTGTGAACCGAGAATTCCGCTCCGGTACACATAGGTGGAGATGACGTCCGAGCTTTCGTTGTTCAGCGAGTTTTGCATCAGAAACACCTTCTCGAAGCCGACTCCCATAATGGAACCTACATTCAAGATAAGCAGGATAACGATGGTGGGCATAATGCCGGGAAGGTTGATATGCCATATTCTCCGCAGCCTGGAGGCTCCGTCGACCCGTGCTGCCTCATGAAGCTGAGGATCGATGCCGGCCAGAGCGGAGAGATAAATGATCGAGCTCCAGCCCATCTGCTGCCATACTCCCGACAGGACGTAAACCGTCTTGAACCAGGCCGGATCGGTCATGAATGCGATCGGCTCGCCGCCGAACAGCTTGATTATCTGATTGATCACGCCATTCTGCGGGGACAGGAACATGACGACGATTCCGACCAGAACGACGGTGGACAGAAAATGCGGAGCATAAGTGACGGTTTGTACAAAACGTTTATAAAATTTGAACCGCACCTCGTTGATCATTAAAGCCAGTAGAATCGGAACCGGAAAGCCGACCAGCAGCTCGTACAAGCTGATGCCGAGCGTATTTTTGATCAGTCTCCAGAAGAAATAGCTGTCGAAAAACCGTTCGAAATGCTTAAATCCGACCCATGGGCTGCCCCATATCCCTTTGGTGGCGATAAAATCCTTGAAAGCGATCTGCACCCCGTAAATAGGAAGGTAGTGAAAAATAATGAAATAAATGAGGACCGGAGTGATCAGCAAATAGAGGTCCCAATATTGGCGAAACGATTTCAGCAGAAAAGATCGCCGCTTCTTTCTCTTATGGACCGCCGTCAATTCGGTCGAAGCTGCAGTTTCCATATGTGGTATTCACCCCCCTTCGCTCATTTCTCCGACCGGAACAGAGACGGTTGAGAAAATAATGTTTCGTCGGGAAGCGGATTTATACGCTTCCTTATCGCTTCTTTTAGCTTTTCTCGTTGTCTCCATCCGGTATTTCTTCTTTAATTTGCGGATACATGAGCATTACTTAGTTTATAGGCCAATTGTTAGGGCAGAATTAGATCGATGTGAAGGTTTGGTAAATTTCTCGAAAGAGGCGGGCTGTTTTTACAAAGCTTTATTGGAGGGAGCGATTCATTGGTTTGTCACAATTGTGAATGGAATTACAGGGGAATTATCGATATAATTGGACTTGGTATGATGTAACAGCTATCACCATGTGAGACTAAAAAGCGGGTGGCATGTCAATATGAATAAGTGGTTAAATAAAATAGCCGTAGCTTCCGCCATCGGAATGTTTATCGTTCTGTTGATGGGTGCTGTCGTAACCAAGACCGATTCGGGAAGGGGTTGCGGAGACGATTGGCCGTTATGCAACGGCAAGTTCATCCCCAGCTACACGATTGAATCGATGATTGAATACAGCCACCGGTTTGTGAGCGGTGTAGAAGGTATTCTCGTACTGGTCGCGTTCATTGGAGTGGTGAGGCTGGTCAAGCGCAAGGACGCCCGCTGGTATGCCGGCCTGGCTCTTGCTTTCACCGTTGTACAAGCCATTCTGGGGGCCATGGCTGTTAAATGGGAGCAGTCTTCGCTCGTTATGGCGCTTCATTTCGGTATTTCCATGCTGGCCTTCGCCTGTTCACTGCTTCTGGCCATCATTCTGCTTTATTCGGAATCGATTCCTGAACGGGGACCCCGGGGAGGCAACACTACAGTTCTCCCGTCGGCCGGCTTGCGCTACATGATATGGATCACGACGATATATTCTTATATCGTTGTTTATTTGGGAGCTTTCGTCCGCCATACGAAATCATGGGGAGGCTGCTCCGGATGGCCGTTGTGCAACGGACAAGTCATCCCTGAATTATCCGGGGCGACCGGTATTGTCTTCTTGCACCGGGTGGCGGCTTTGCTGCTGTTCGTCGCCATTGCCGTTATGCTGTATATGCTGCGCAGGGAACGGAAATACCCGCAGGAGCTGGTGAAAGCAGGGTATTGGGCATTCGGCTTGATCATTCTGCAAATTCTGAGCGGCGCCTACGTTACTTTTACAATTACATCGGATTGGCATCTGCTCTCCGGGCTTATCCATACTTTGCTTATCGCAGGCCTGTTCAGCATTCTTGTTCATTTAAGCGTCCGGGTGTTTCAGTACAACCGTTAATCCGGATCCCGGCAGACTATCGCATTTATGAATCGTTTATCAGGTGAGGGGGAACACTATGGCTTTCGAAAATTTGCGGGAATTTTTGCAGGTACTGCGCCAGGAGAACGAGTTGGTCGAGATTTCCGCTCCGGTTGACCCGAATTTGGAGCTGGCCGAAATACACCGCCGGGTCATCTCGGAAGAGGGCCCGGCCTTGTTATTTACTAACGTTAAGGGAAGTCCGTTTCCGGTTGTGACGAATTTGTTCGGCACCATTCGGAGGGTGAATCTGGCCTTCGGACCGAAGCCGGAGCAGTTGATGAAGCAAATTATAGGAGCCAAGGATACTTTACTGCCTCCTTCGTTCAAGGCTTTGTGGGACGAGAAGGAACTGCTGTTCGATTTGCTTAAAGTAGGCACACGGACCGTTTCCAAGGATCAGGCGCCCGTGCTTCAGGTGTGCGACAGGGATCAGCCTCTGAACAAGCTTCCGGCACTGACCAGCTGGCAGGGGGATGGGGGGCCGTTCGTTACGCTGCCGCTTGTCTATACCGAGAAGCCCGGCCAAGAGAACGATCATAACCTGGGAATGTACCGGATGCAGCTGTATGACGGAAACACGAGCGGGATGCATTGGCAGATTCAGAAGGGCGGAGGGTTCCATTATCACGAAGCCGAGAAGAATAACCGGGCACTGCCGGTTACTGTCTTCCTCGGAGGTCCGCCGGCGCTTATCGCGTCTGCCATCGCTCCGCTGCCGGAGCATCTGCCGGAATTGCTGCTGACATCGCTGATTATCGGCAAGAAGCTGAAGATGGTCGACAATCCGAACGGCGGACATCGTCTGGTCGCAGATGCCGAGTTTGCCATTTGCGGTGAGGTTCCGCCTCATATTCGGCGGCCGGAGGGCCCCTTCGGCGATCATTTCGGCTATTATTCATTGCAGCACGATTTCCCGGTGTTCAACGTGAGCCACATGTGGCACCGTAAAGACGCCATCTATCCGGCTACCATTGTCGGCAAGCCTCGCCAAGAGGATTATTATATGGGGGATTTCCTGCAGCGGCTGCTGTCCCCGGCCTTTCCGATGGTTATGCCGGCAGTCAAGGATTTGTGGACGTATGCGGAGACCGGATTTCACGCCCTGGCCGCAGCGGTTGTTCGCGAGAGCTATAGCCGGGAGGCGCTTAGCGCCGCTTTCCGGATCTTGGGCGAAGGCCAGTTGATTCTGACGAAGTTTCTGATCGTTACGGATCAGCCTGTAGATTTGTCCAACTTTAAGCTGCTGCTTGAGACGGTGCTGGAAAGATTTCGGCCAAGAACCGACTTATTTATTTTCAACCATACGTCTAACGATACGTTGGACTATACCGGGCATAAGCTTAACGAAGGCAGCAAGGCGGTGCTGGTTGGAGTAGGGGAGCCCGTGCGCACTCTGCCCGTTCAGTATTCGGGAGGAGAGCTTCCCGGTATTCGCGACGCGAGAGCCTATTGCAAAGGCTGTCTCGTCCTCTCGGGAGCATCGTTCGAGGAAGATCCCGAGCTTGCCGCCAGACTGGTCGAAACGAACGGGGACCGCTTGGCGGCATGGCCGCTTGTTATTATAGCGGATGATGCCGGAATAGTAGAGAACCAGACGGCGTTCTTATGGACGGTATTTACCCGTTTCAGCCCGGCCAGTGATATCTATGCCCGTTCCCAGACCGCCAATCACCACATCGGCTATCAATTTCCTATTGTGATCGATGCCAGGATGAAGCCCGGCTACCCGGAGGAGCTGATTCCCCGGGACGATATTGTGAAGCTGGTGGATTCCCGTTGGAAGGAATACTTTCCCGGAAACTGATCGTTCGCAGTAAGCGAGTGGATGTCTGCGGTAAGCGGTAAGTTCTGGTGGATGCAGCAGATTGCATAATAACAGGGGTAGGGAAAGTGACCGTTTAACACGATCCATCGGCAGATAACAGCGAGCGGATTCCGGATTTGCCCAGGAACCCCGGAATCCCGGCGGAATACAAAAATGGACTCGAAGTGTCCGGCACTTCTTACAATATGCAGTTAAGATTAGTTGGAAGTCCCAACAGGCTAGAGCTGCCTATCCCCGGGCTTCCGACGAGCGATCAGGCGGGAGTGACGCTTTATGCTAAGGTATTTGTTCAACCAGCCGCGCAGGCGGGATGAAGGGATTATGGGAGAGGCGATGAAGGCTCTTAACCATTATCTGCATATACAGGAAGGGAGGGTGCTGAAGGAGCGGTCGGCACTTCAGACCCAAGAGACAGATAGAAGCACCCTCTCTCTATTCATTAAAGCGGGCGGCTTCATCCGGGCGTTGGACGAGCTGGAGCAGAGTCAATATGCAGCAGAGCAATTCAGCTTGCTTGTAAACAAGCGCTATATAGAAGAGATGGATGAAGAGGAATTGGATAATTATCACAGGCATCTTTATTTTTACAAAAATGCCCTGCTGCGGATCTTCTCCATTCTGGACAAGCTGGGTTACTTTCTCGATGAACAATTACGCCTTGAAACCGAGAAAGTGAAGCAGCAGTTCTCCTATTTCACCGTCCTGCGCCGGATGCATGAACGAAGGCCTGATCTGCCCATGGATCAGCAGCTGTATCAGATCAAGGAAAGCTTCCAGCCATCGATGACGATATTGCGCAAGGAAAGAAATATGGAGACGCATTTCATGAATACCGAGCTGTTGGACGATCTTCTCAAGGCTAAGATGGAGCTGTTCCCTCCGAACCAAACCGCGATAGAAAATGTAGAGGATAAATTGCGAACGCTGGGCCAGGGGTTCGAGATGGTCTGCCGAACGTTGACGACGGCTTTTAACGGGTTAAGCCAGGAGAACCAAAGTAACGTCCGGGTGCGGAGAAGACGGGCGGAGCTTTATAAGCAATAATCTGGGTCCGGGGCTGCTTAATGGAAAGGAACTATGATAAACTTAGACTGGATGGCAATCAAGAATGGAGGCCGGTCGTTGTAAGCACTGGTCTTGAACAGGAGGTTGCGATGCGGCACGATCGAAAAGTAGCCCTCATTACCGGAAGCGCTAAAGGGTTAGGTAAGATGACTGCGGTTACATTGGCTGAGCAAGGCTGCGATATCGCGATAAATTACGTTCACAGCCGGACGGAGGCTCTGGCCTTGGCCGAGAGGCTGGAAGCGTTCGGTGTCCGTAGTCTGGCCGTTCAGGCTGATGTCTCCAGAACGGAAGATTTACGGAGAATGGTCCGGGAAGTAGAGGAGCAGCTGGGCGGAATCGATATTTTGGTGAACAATGCCGGCCCCTTTGTCAGAGAACGAAGACTCTTTGCCGACTATGATACGGAAGAAATCGATTATTTGGTGCGCGGCAACCTGTTAGGTGTTATGGAATTGGACCATATGGTACTTCCCATGATGAGGAAGCAAGGGTGGGGCCGAATTATCCATTTCGGCTTCGGGAGGGCATCTGAAGGGACCGGATGGCCTCATCGGGCGGTATATGCCGCGGCCAAAGTAGGCCTGGTGTCCTTTACCAAAACGTTGGCCGTCGAAGAAGCTCCTAACGGAATAACGGTCAATATGATCTGTCCGGGGGACATTCGCGGCGAATACAAGGAGAAGTACATTCACGAGGTGGAGCAAATTACGGATGATGAATCGCCTAGGGGAAGGCCAGGAACGGGAGAGGATGTCGCGCGGACGATCGCTTTCCTCTGTCATCCCCGTTCTGACTTTATTACCGGTAATATCATGGACATTTCCGGAGGCCTCGATCCTATCCGGGCGGTTAAAGGCACGGCACCTCTGACGCGAGGACAATAGTCGTGAAGGCTGTGCCTTCATCATTACATGCATATAACGAAAGCAGAGCCCGTTCATTCACGGGCTCTGCTTCGTTACGTATTGGATAACCTCTTCTTATGGGATTAGAATACCTGAACGACCTCTTCTATCCCTTCAACTTCCTCTATCAATGCGCGTTCAATACCGGCCTTCAGCGTGATGGTCGAGCTTGGGCAGCTTCCGCAAGCACCCATCAGCTTCAGCTTAACGATTCCATCCTCAACATCGACGAGTTCGACGTCTCCTCCGTCACGCTGCAGGAAGGGGCGGAGCTTATCTAAAACTTCGAGCACTTCATCGTACTTAGTGCTTTGAGTATTTTCGCTCATTTGCGTCATCTCCTTTCTTTATTCTATTATAATACAACGTGGGGTAAAATAAAATGGTCAGCACATATCTTTCAAAAAAGGGGGCTCCCCATGAGACCGATCATAGAATTCTGCGCAAATAATATGCATCACGGAACGGACGAAGTGATGCAGAAGCTGGAGAGTAATCCCGATTACGATGTGGTCGAATACGGCTGCCTCGGTTATTGCGGCGAATGCTTCTTGAGCCCGTATGCCCTGGTTAACGGCGAGCCGGTCTTTGCCGAAGAGGTGGACGAGCTGTATGATCTCATTCTGAATAAAATAAAAGAACAGGAAGAAATGGACAAGCTTCTCGACGATTTGTAATTGCCGGAGGCTTCATCCATTCCATCTATTCCCGGATTACCCTTTGTGGTGTTTCGATAACCAAAGCACCCCGCTTTTTAGAATCCGGGGAACTTTGCCCAGCATCACTGTCCGTTTACCCATGACGCCGAAGCCTGACTTCTTGCCGAGTGAGCCGAGGACTCCCTTCAGCTTGATTATTCCCAAGTGAGGGTCCTCCCCTTTAGCGATGGCGGCGATCACATCCGCCACTTGCTTGCCTTGGGCTTCCGCGGCCTGCGCGCTGGGGGAGAAGCTCAGGCTGGCGCAGTCTCCCACGACATAGACATCCCGGTATTGCGGGATCTGATGGTACTCGTTCAGCAGAACGCGTCCTTGCTTATCCTTGCCGACGTTTAACTGCCTGACCACCGGACTCGGTTGAATGCCTGCGGTCCATACCGTTGTATCTGTATAAATAAGTTCTCCCTGATTATAGATGACTCCATCCTCCAAACGGGTAACGGCCACCTGGTGAACCATCTCGATATCATGCTTCTCGAACCAGGTGCGGACGAAGGTCTGCAGCTTTACCGGGAAGGCGGACAGAATACTTGTCCCCCGGTCCAAAATCCGGATGTTCAGGTCCGGTCGGCTCTCTCTCAGCTCGGAGGCCATTTCTACGCCGCTCAATCCGCCCCCGACAATAGATACTTGACCATAAGGCTTCACATCGTTGACTCTTTGGTAAGTTATTCTGGTGGAAGACAAGGACTGAATGCTGTTGGAATACCGCTCCGCACCCGGAATATCATGGTACTTGTCTACACATCCCAAGGCGATAACCAGCACGTCATATTCCAGAGGATCCCGGTCCATAAAGAAGATATGCTTATGGTTCAGGTCTACCGATTCCACTACTCCGTACACTTTGTTCAATCTGGGATCGGGCGGAAATTCCACCCGAATGTCGATGTCGGGAACGGTTCCCGCGGCTAAAGCATAATACTCTGTTTTTAGCCCCTGATAAGGCATCCGGTCCACGAGTGTAAGATCGTAGTCCGGCAAGTCTTTCTCAAGCAATTGATGGGCCACTGTCAAGCCCCCGTAGCCTCCGCCAAGGATTACAACATGTTTTCTCATGAACAGAACCTTTCTCTCTTCAGTAATAGTAATGGTACCGCCATTATTTCTAACCATTATGGATAACTAGATAGTCGGTTTATTCTCTTATTGTTCAACGAAGCGGCCGATATCATTCCATAGGTAGATTCATTCCTTGCACCGCTCCGGTCGGGAAGCTTATAACAAAAGCGTTATGAGGACCGGAATGCTGAGGACATTTGAACATCAGTCTTAAAATACTTTAATTTCGTTATAGAAAGTATCCCTCTCGACCGGAATCCTTCCGGCTCCCTTGATAAGCCAGACCAGCTCATCTTTGGTCAGCCCTTCCGGCGAAAGAGCTCCGGCCGCATGGCTGATCCTTTCCTGAATAATCGTTCCGTGAACATCGGATGCCCCGAATGTTAACGCCATCTGAGTCAGCTGGGTTCCCAGATTAATAAAATAGGCTTTGACATGCGGTATGTTGTCCACCATCAGACGGCTGACGGCGATGGTTCTCATATCGTCGAAGGCGGAGACTCTCCGTTTGATCCCCGCTTTCACGCTGGCCGGCTGCACCGCATTTGGAATAAAGACAAGGAATCCGGACGTTTCATCCTGCAGCTCGCGTAAATAAATCATGTGCTGGATTCTTTCCTCCAGGGTCTCGATGGAACCGTAGAGCATTGTCGCATGAGTCTTCATTCCGAGCCGATGCGCTGCCCGTTGGACTTCCAGCCATTGATCCGTCGTTGCCTTGCCTACTCCCATCTTCTTGCGGTATCTCTCGGACAGAATTTCGGCACCGCCGCCCGTTAAGGTATCCAGTCCGGCTTCCATCAGTGTCCGCAATACTTCTTCGTAGGTAAGCCCGCTCAAACGGGAGAAAAATTCGATCTCCGCCGCTGTATGGGCTTTGAGCGTGACGGAAGGGTACTTTTGCTTCAAGGAACGGATGCAGTCGACATAGTACTCGAACGGCACATGGGGATTATGCCCGCCGGTAATATGAAATTCGCGCATTTCCGGATGGATATGCTTGTCGATATAGTCAAACATCTGCTCCCCGGTCAGCGTATACGCTCCTTCTTCCCCTTCGTCGCGGCGGAAATGGCAGAACGCACAGTGCGCTTCGCACACATTCGTAAAATACAGGCTCATATTTTGAATAAAATAGACCTTCTTGCCGTTCTTGCGGAGGTTGGCGAAATTAGCCAATTGCCCGATCGTCAGAAGATCGTCCGATTGATAAAGAAAAAGACCGTCCTCTTTAGTTAAACGTTCTCCGGCTAAAACTTTCTCCTTGATTTCCTCCATCCTCGTATCGTGGGTGGGTGTAACGATATTCACCGATTTCACTCCTTACCATTATCGACCCGTCAATAAACCCGATTTTATCTAGAGTTTCGATCGTATGGATGATAAATTTAGTCCATCTTCATTATAATCCTACATTAATAATAGGGGCAAGACACACTTCGACACTTATAAAACGCATCCAATCATGAAAAAAATACGAATTTCTCCAAAATATGCTTCCAATTATTTGAAATTTGTGTATACTAAATAATTGTGTGATTATTTTTTAAAGGTGATTAAAGGTGAAGAGTTTATTATTGGAAATGGACATCTCCGAAGAGATCGAAGATGCGCGGCAGCACATGGTTCAATTGGGCAGCCAACTGGGCTTGCTGCATCCCCGTGTAGTGGAAAGCAGCGAGAATCTGGACAGGCTTCTTCTTCGCTACTATCATTTGGAAAAGACGAAGAGTAACTGAGCCCGGTATCCGATTCTGGAGGATTATCACTTGAGACTAACCGAAAATATGGGTATACTTAATCTATAAGGGATGGAAACAATACGGTACAGATCCGACATTTTTCTCACCTTTATTTATAGCAAATGCACGTTCGGAAGGTTTGCCGCCCAGCGTAACGGCGGGTGGAATGCTAATACGCAGCAGACCTTTAGAACAGCCTCTAGCAACTAACGCTACTCTTTCCATATAGAGGAGGGACTCATATGATTAGCATCAGTGATTCGGCTGCGGAGAAAATTAAGGAACTGCTCGCGGCGGAAGAAATTCCCAATATGTTTTTGCGCCTCGGTGTCAAAGAAGGCGGCTGCAGCGGGTTTTCCTACAGCATGGGTTTCGATGACGAGCAGAGCGAGACGGACAAGGTTATGGACGTGAATGGATTGAAGGTTGTCGTCGATGAAGATAGCAACAAGTATTTGTACGGAGTTGAGATCGACTACAAGGATGTAGGCATGGGCGGCGGTTTCACCATTCATAATCCCAATGCCGTAGCTACTTGCGGTTGCGGCTCTTCCTTCAAGCATAGGGAAGAGGAAGGCAAGGCAGAGAAGTGTGACGACTGATTTCGGAACCGCCGACTGTGGTTCCAACAGCTTGCCGGCATAGGCAGGTTATGGTCGAAATACTTTGGATAAATGCAAGATGACCATTGTTGAGGAGTCAGGTAATTAACATTAGGTCTTAATGAACAATGCCTCTCAGGCTGGCGGGGATAACTCCAAGCTTGAGAGGTTATTTTTTTATATATAGTTGTAACGTCACCGGGACACCAGTTTTCCGCCCAGATAATGCCCGAACCCTACGATAGGAAGCAAGAGAAGCCCGAACGGCAAGCTTGTAATTAAATCGCTCCACTGTATCAAATGCTCCGAAAGCAACCGATAAAAAAGATACAACGTATAAGGCAGTGTAATTAAAACAGCCGTTGTCACACCCGGAACGAGCATTCGAACGAACAGTGCCTGCCCGATATGCATAAAAACATGGAGCAGCAGTACGGCATTGAAGCCGATGAACAGCAAATAATGATTATGTTCGGCTGCTAAATATGTAACGGGAACGAACACCATAAACTCAACACATACGGCAAACGCAAACTGTGCGGTTGTAATTTGTGAAGCGGAGCTGACTATTTTATCAAACGGCTGGGGCACCTTCAGAATAACGGTCCTGCCGGCTTTGCGAAACCAATTTTCCATGCGGATGATTTCCTCGAAATCATGCAGCATGAATGCGGCAAGAAATAACCATATTAACGATTGGATGCTGACGGCTGAATCTATGTATGAAAGCATGGAATTCCCCCTTTATCCTTTACATTACTATATTTTTCAAGCTTTCAAAATAGTTAAGGGCTTCATATGATCTGAAAAGCTGGTATCAGAAGATAACAGTCTGCTGATTTAGGTAATACTTTGGGAAAACATACCAATGAAATGATATATACTCTATGCTATACTAAATATACAGAGTTCGATATACGTCGAAATTCTGTCTTCATAACCTTTTTTTCTTCTCTTCAATTCGCGCTCGATTTTCGAGCGCTTTTTTTGTTTTTCGGCATTATGCCAACATAAGTCCTCTTTTTATTTCCTGGGTAATTGTGACAGGAATATTTTGGCGATTGCAATATGGTAAGTAGAGTGTATCCCGGTTAGGTTATGGAAGGCGGTCTCCTCGCATATATATAGCGAAAAACAGAGGGGACGGAAGCCGATGGAGGAAAAGCTGAAGGCCTATTTCGATTTAAAAGAACAGCAAAGGCAGATTGAACGGGATTTGGAGCGATTAAGAAATGAACTGCTGCGGATTTTCCCGGAGCAGACTGATTCGGACCTAGGGGAATACCGGTTGAAAATCGGGATTCAGGAACGAAGAGAGTATAGAGACGAAGACCTTTATAACCGGTTTAACGATGATGCGCTGTGGAAGCTGATGTCCAAAGCGGATCCAGCGAAAATCACCGGCTTGATCAAGCTCGGGGTGGTTAAGGAAGAAGCTCTGCAAGGAACCTATGAAATCAAGAAGGTCCCGTATGTTCAGGTACAAAGGCTGTAGCCGCTAAAAAAAGTGGATCGCCTCCGTTGGGTAGGAGGCGGTCTTTTTTTGCTCCGGTGTCTCTGCAAAGTATTGTATAAACCACTATCGAAGCAAGACAGGAAGAGCGACCGTGAATGGATGAAGGTTAGGATGCACCAATTCCTGCGATTACAAGGCATGCGTCACTTGGCAGCGTTGTGCTAAGCGTTCATCGCATTAAGCTCAGCCATTTCATCCGCGGTAAGGGTGAGGGAAGCGGCCGCTGCGCTGTCGGTAATCGTGCTTCCGCGGCTTGCGCCGGGGATCGGCAGCATCACAGGGGAGAGCTGCAGCAGCCAAGCCAGTGCCACTCTTTGCGGAGATACCTGATGCCTGTCGGCTATCTGCCGGATCCTCTCATGATCCCCGAGCTTGCCTGCCTGACCCATCCCGGCTAAAGGGCTGTAGGGAAGGAAGGCGATTCCCAATTCCTCGCATCGGCGGAGAACATCCATGGAGGAGCGATCGAACAGGTGCATCCGATTCTGAACGCTGACGACCGTTACGATACTTAAAGCCTCCTCCAATTGCCTAACCGATACATTGGATAAGCCGATATGTACAATTTTGCCCTGCTCCTGCAAGCGGGCCAAAGCACCAACGGATTCGGCATAAGGAACATCGGGATCCGGCGCATGCAGTTGATATAGCATAATTTCTTGCCGGTCCAGCGCCTTCAGGCTTTCTTCGCAGGCAGCCTTCAAATGCTCGGGATGTCCGTTGCGCACCCATCTTCCTTCGGGGCGGACGGTTCCTCCCTTGGTGGCGATAATCGCATGGGATACCCCGTCCAGAGCTTTGGCCAGTAATTTCTCGTTATGTCCGATATCCCGATCGTCCAAACAATACGAATCCGCAGTATCGAATAAAGTCACTCCTTGCTCCAAAGCGGTATGAATCGTCCGTATCGCTTCGGATTCTTCCGGGCGGCCTTGTATGGACAGCGGCATGCATCCCATTCCGATTGCCCCTACTTGCAACCCGGAAGTTCCTAATCGACGAGTAGGCATCTGATTTGCAGCTCCCATAATTCGCACCTCCTAAAAAATGGATCAACTCCCCTTTATTATAATTTAAAGCACAGCGGAATCCTACACTAATGATTTAATGCCTTGCCGGCTTCCCAGAATTCATCTTTTTAAAGGCAGGCGGGATAGAGGGGGGATTGTCGTCAATGAGCGAAGCCTTTGACCCAATACGAGTGCCCGACTTGTCATAAAGATCCTTATCCGGCATGCAAGGGAAATCGAGTCCGGATGGAGAATTATAAAGAGCAGGGAGGGGAGCGGAATGAACATAAAAGTGAATTTGATGGTAGGAGAACACCAAATCGATGAAGTGCTTACGATAGAGGATCACAAGCTTGAGGGCTTCTCCGAGGAGGAGATCGAGGCGGTCATTGAGGTGAAAATACGGAACTGGGCCAACGATTTGATCCGCATTGCTTGGGAGGTCGAAGAGGAATAAGGAAAACGATCTGGCCGGCTTAGGTACCGGCCGGTCTTTCGGGAAGGAAGGCGTAGAAGCTGTGGGAGCAGTGCTCGCAGTGAAAGACATGTACACAGCAATGATTGGCGACATCGGCAAATCCGTTGGTGAGCGATAAATCCTCTATTGGGCGGTAGGGGGAATAAGGTCCCAGGTAATCATTGAAGCGTCCGAAGTCTTCAGCAGTCTTTCCACACAGCGGACAGGACCATTCGGCGGTTTCCAGTCCATTGCAAACCGGGCAATAATAGGACAAAATAATGGGCACCCCTTTCATAGAGGCCGGCGGAAGATAAGCCGGCGATATATGAATAGGGTGCCCATCCTTCTAGCATTCGATGATTAAAATTTCATATTGCTGCTATGTCCGGGGGATAATCTTGCCTTCGGATCTATGTACACTTTAGCGTTGTTTATTGCAGTTGGCGCTTCTCCGAAGCCTACTGCAATCAGCTTTAATTTCCCGGGATAGGTTGTGATGTCCCCCGCGGCGAAAATTCCGGGAATCGAGGTTTCCATACGGGAATCGACGACAATCGAGCCGTTCTCGATGGCCAGCCCCCATTCCGTAATCGGTCCGAGCGAGGACACGAAGCCGAAATTGACAATGACCGCACCCGTTTCCATTTCGGTTAGCTCCCCGGACTGGATATCTTTAAGCGTTACTTTATGGATCCGGTCCTCTCCATGCAGTTGTACGATTTCCTTCGGAGTGACGACATTCACTCTGGATTGCATAAGGGTCTCCACACTGTGCTCATGCGCCCTGAATTTGTCCCGGCGATGAACCAGTGTAACCTGTTCAGCTACAGGCTCCAGCATTAAGGCCCAGTCTACGGCGGAATCCCCGCCTCCGGTAATGACGACTTTCTGTCCGGCGAAGGCTTGCAGATCCTTAACAAAATAATGCAGATTGGCATTCTCATACCGGGAGGCTTCCGGCAAATCAAGCTTTCTGGGCTGGAAGGCCCCGATTCCGCCCGTAATGACAACCGCGCGGCTGTAATGAACGCCTTTGTTAGTTGTCACCTCGAACAGACGCTCTTCTTTCTTCTCTACCTTCACAACTTTTTCTTCCAGACAAACTTCCGTCGGGAACAGGTTCATCTGCTGAGACAGATTATCAATCAGCTCTTGCGCACGCACTTTCGGAAACCCGGCCACATCGTATATGTACTTTTCCGGATATAAAGCAGATAATTGGCCTCCGAGCTGCGGCATGCTTTCAATAATTTTAGCGGATGCCTGTCTCATTCCCGCATAGAACGCCGCGAACATTCCGGCGGGACCTCCCCCGATGATCAGAATATCTACTGGACCTTGACCATTAGCTGACACTATGAAGAACACCTCCGTGGGTTAATACCTGCCGATTATAATTATAAGCTTTGCCCGGCGGGAAAGGAACCCGAATCCGGGCTAAAAGGGCAGAAAGAGAAAAAAGCCGGCCCAAAAACAACCGGCCTATAAAATAATTAAATTTATCATGTAAAGAATTCGTACCGTCCGGGAGTGCAATCGATGATTACAGGCTCAAATTTAATGCTTGCTATTTGGACAGGTTCGGTTTATCCTGTCTAAGGAATGGGTAAATAGATGGCAGAGGACATACTTTTTTCATAGCTTAAGAATAGGGCTTTAGGTTATTTTCCCATCATCGGTGTTAAACTATAATAATAGGAAACCATTAATAGACTTGTGTAATTTTTCACAATATGATACTGACTCCAAAGATCCTTTAATTCCATAAGTTGGAACCCGGGTTTGACTCGGAATGGTTTTGACAGCGAGAGGGATACGCAAGGATTATATATAAATGAATAATTAAACATAAAAATTATGGAGTGGGTAAGAGAGATGGGCAGAATACCAAGAATCGTGATACTTGGGGCCGGATACGGCGGCATAGTAACGGCGATTCGATTGCAGAAGGAGCTTAATTATAACGAAGCCGATGTAACCCTGGTCAACAAGCACGACTATCATTACATCACGACGCATTTGCATATGCCGGCGGCCGGTACGGATAAACCGGAGAACGCCCGGGTAGACATTACGAAGCTGATTGACGAGTACAAGATTGATTTTGTAAAATCAACGGTCACCCAGATTAAATTGGATGATCAGAAGATTATTCTCGAAGACAGCGCGATATCCTATGATTACCTGGTCATTGGATTGGGCGGTGAACCCGAAACCTTCGGTATTCCGGGATTGCAGGAATATGCGATGAACATTCGCAGCATTAACAGCGTCCGCCTCATTCGCGAGCATATCGAGTATCAGTTTGCCAAGTACAAGCGTGAACCGCACCGCCTCGATTATTTAACTTTCGTAGTCGGAGGGGCCGGGTTTACAGGAATAGAATTCATAGGAGAGCTGGCCGACCGTATACCGAAGCTGTGCGCGGAATTTGATGTCGATCCTTCTCTTGTTCGAATCTACAATATTGAAGCGGCTCCTACCGTCCTGCCCGGATTCGATTCCGAGCTTGTGGAGTACGCGATGAAGGTGCTGGAGGATAAGGGAGTTACATTTAAAATAGCGACCGCCATCCAGGAATGTACCCCGCAGGGTGTAATTTTGGCAACGGGGGAAGAAATCAGATCCTCGACCGTCATCTGGACCGGAGGGATTCGGGGCAATCGTATGCTGGCCGAGGCCGGTCTGGAAACGATGCGCGGACGAGTAGTCGTCGATCCTTATTTGCGCACCAAGGAATACGAGAATGTGTATGTGATCGGAGACTGTTCCATCGTTATGAATCCGGAAGGAAGGCCTTACCCGCCGACGGCGCAGATAGCTACCCAGCAAGGGCAAACCTGCTCCTATAATCTGGTCGCCTCCATCCGCAATGCCCCGCTTAAGGAATTCAAGTTCCAGAACAAGGGGGTTGTAGCCTCGCTGGGTAAAGGCGAAGCGATCGGGGTTGTCGGCAAGTATAAAATGAAAGGCGCAACCGCTGCGTTCATGAAGAAGCTGGTTGACATGCGCTATCTCTTTATCATTGGAGGAATACCGCTCGTATTGAGAAAAGGCCGATTATAGCCTTATAGTATAACCGGCTTGGGAGGGTCCGTTAATGAGACATTGCAGTGTGCAGGTCAGAGGGCTGTTGACCCGGGAGGAATTGGACCGCTACAATGCCCTGATGGAGGTCGGCCAATTTCTGGAATCCCACAACCGATATGACCTGGCTTATCCCGTGCAGAAGGAAATAGACCTTCTGATTATGCCTGCCATTGAGCGGCTTAAGGAGAAAGGCCGGCAGAGGGACAGGGCGACCGAAGAATATTTGAAGAGCAAGGAAATGGCACGGGAATCCGGGGAGGCAAGGGAGTCCTAGAAACTCCGTGAATTGCGAAAGTCCGCTATACAATCAAAATAAAGGCTGTCCAGCTATTATGCGGACAGCCTTCGTTTAAAATATAAGAAAGTATAAGTTTTCATCTATACCTGTTCTTACCACATTAGAAAGTTTAAGTTCATTAAAGCATTAAAATGGAACAAACTTTCTAATTGGCATAAAAAGCTTCCTCTAATACCGGGTTATTCATCTTCGAGATGGCTCCGTTAGGAGCTTTTTTTACCACAATCAGAATTTATAAGTTATTGCGTCCTGAATAACTTCAAATTCTATTTGGCGATAAAAACATCCTTTAAACGCGGTCGCTCATCCATGAAATACTCCGATAGGAGTTTTTCTCATATTTCATTGTAAACGCGCCCGTCCTAAGGACGGGCGCGTTTATCCTTGTTTAGTTAACCTCAACCCGGTTTATTCTTCTTCGAAACGGCTTCGTCGGGAGCCTCTTACTTGTCCGAAGGCAGTGCCAGCATGGCTTCCGCTTTCGCGGGATCCAGCAGGTTGCCTACATAAAATTCGCCGAATTCCCCGAATCTCGCACTGGCCTCGTCGAATCTCATCTCATAGACAAGCTTCTTGAACGTAAGAGCATCGTCGGAGAATAAAGTAACTCCCCATTCCCAGTCGTCCAATCCGACGGAACCGGTAATGATTTGCTTAACCCGTCCGGCGTAGCTGCGCCCGATCATTCCATGACTGCGCATAAATTCGCGGCGCTCTTCCATGCTCAGCATGTACCAGTTGTCGTTGCCTTCCCTCCGCTTGTTCATAGGGTAGAAGCAGATATGTTTCGTTTTAGGCAGTATCGGCTTTAGCCGGGCAACCACTTCGGGATTCTGCATCGGATCAGAGCCGGGCTTGGCCATATAGCTGCTCAGCTCCACGACGGAAACATACGAATAGGCCGGCAGCAAATGCTGGGCGAATGCCGTCTTGTTAAAGGCAGTCTCCAGCTCATTCAATTCTTCCATCGTTTCCCGCAGGTGCATGAAGACAAGATCGGCTTTCTGGCCTACAATGCTGTATACGGCCGTGCTGCCCAGCTTATCATTCTCGACGGACTGCCAATCCTGCATGAACTGCTGGAGTTCTTCGATGGCTTCCTTCCTCTCTTCCTTGCTCACATATCTCCAGGATGCCCAGTTGATGGACCGGAAATCGTGCAGAGCATACCAACCTTCCAATGTTTGTACCGCTTCGCTCACTATATATTCACTCCTTCAATGAAAAACATGGTATGACGGAAAGTGGATTGCCAAAAGCAGCAGCTTGTCCCGGGGGAGAAGGTCCTGTTGGCCGATGGCCGAAGGGGATCGTTACGGCCGGTATCATTTCCGTTTCATTCATTGTAGCCAATTCAACGGGCGAGGGCAAACGGCTAAGCCGTTACAAAGATGGCAATTTATTGACTTCTTTATAGTGGCCGGACTATTTGCCGTTTTGGAATTTCGTTCTCCCTTTACTTTTACTTTTCGGTTGGGCTACAATATTATCAAGACAATATTTAATCCGCTGGCACGGAATGAACATAGGGGATGAGTCAGAATGATTATAATCGACTTGGTGCAGTTGGTCGTGCTCATTTTATTGGGCTTCTGCATGTTCTTCGGACTGGGCTTCATCATCAATATGCTTCTGAAGACAACATGGCTTCCCATTTACGTTTATATTATTTTTGTGATCGGGATTGTCTACTGGTCCTGGGGCACCGCTTCGTTAATTGAAAACATCAAGGGATACACCCTGGCGGATTATCTTCCCATCATCAGCGGCTTGGTTGGAGCGGTCATGAGCGGATATACGATCAAAATGCTGCGCGTGAAGGGCTACAAGATGTTCTAGATGCCGCCCAACAGGAAAAACCTCTCCTCGGCAGAGGTTTTTTCTTTTTTTTGTTAAGTTTATTAGGAGGACGCTTGAAGAAGATTCTGGGTCTTCCGTTTTTGGCCTTTTAATCTCTTTTTGAGGGATGGAGGATATGATAGAATGAAGAAATACAAGATTACAGGCGGATGGAGTCGGGTAGTATGCGTATAACGAACATGCTTCATTTTACAGAGAATCACAGGTTTTGCATATGCCGCGATTTCTCGTTGAGCGGGCTGGATTACAGACTGCTCGGCAGCCTTTATCAGCCGATGGTCGGGGCGTTTGCCGTCAGTGTATACTTGACGTTATACCAACAGCTTTCGGGGGACCGGGTAGGCTATTCCGAGCTGGAGCAGCAGCGCAAGCTGTTCTTAACCCTGGAGCTGGACCCGGGTGAGCGGGGCCGTTCCGTATTTATCGAGCAGACCTCCAAGCTGGAGGCCGTAGGACTCCTGCAGACATCCCGCCGTTATCTCACTTCCAATGAGGACTACATTTACGAGTATCAGCTGTCGAGGCCTTTGCCGCCGGCAGAGTTTTTCCAGAACCAGCATTTGCTTCTTCTGCTCAGGGATAAGGTAGGCAAATATATGCTCCTGTCGCTGAAGGATGAATTTATAGCGGAACAGCCGATAGAGCTAGGTGAATCGCAAGCGGAAAATCTGTCCGTACCGTTCTATGATCTGTTTCAGCTTAATACGCAGATTATTGATTATGAGCTGGAGCAGGCGTTCTACCAGACAGCTTCCGGGCGAGCGGAGGCAGCCTCGGGTCCGGATGTAACGACCAAGGGCTACGGATATGCCGATATCATTCGCCGTTTCCCGCGCCAGTCCATTAATAGGCAGCATGTTGAGGGGCTTAAATTCCGGCCGGATCAGTTGGCGGCGATCAACATGATTGCCAAGAAATACCGGCTGACACTGCTGGAAACGTGCCGCCTGCTGGACGAGGACGATGTCTTCACCGAAGAGGGCATGCTCCAGGATGAAGTGCTGAGCTACAGAGCCAATCTGTATTACCGCCAGAGCAAAAAACGGGAGGAGCAGATGGTACGCCAACTGGGCGGACAGGCGGAGAAGGAAACCGCACCGCAGGATCAGGCTTCCGCGGAGAAGCCGGTGGAGATGGCTTATTATTTGGAAGTCCCGGCCTTGTTTCAAGGCCAGTGCGATATTCATCAATATAATATCATTCTCCGCAACGAGCCTTATACGCTTGTGCTGGAACGTTTTTTCCCGCAGGGGACCGTACCGGACGGCGTTCTGGATATTTTTCAGAAGATCGATCTTAACTATAAATTGAACGAAGAAGTAATTAATGTCCTTATTCATTACATTCACGTCGATCGCCGGTCATGGGCGAAATCATCGATCGAGGCGGTCGCTTCGGATATGCTGGGCAAGCAGGTCTCCACATATGAGCAGGCGGTCGAATACATAAGAGAGATGCGGCGCTATAAGCAGGAGGCGGCCGCCAAGGCAGCACTCCGGAGCAGTGGGGGAAAGGGAAGAGGCGGCAAGACCGGCAAGCCGAAGATTCCGATTATTACAGACAAGCCTCAGAGCGTCAAACGGTTGACCGAGGCGGAAATCGAAGCCATGCGCCGCAAAGCATTGAAGCTGGACGGCAAGCTGTAATCCTTGGGCAGATTTCTTTGGAAGGAGGGGAGACAGATGGAATCGCTGGCTGATTTACTAAAACAATTTTCCGGCACACCGCTTTGGAAGAACCGGGAAGAGATTCGTAAGCAAGTAGCGACTGATCCGGCCGTGCGCGAATGGCGTCTCCTGCATCCGGAAGTAACGGATGAAGAGATTAGCCTTAATCTGAATAAATTTTATCAATTCGTTAAGGAACGGAATAACTGCAGCCAGTGTCCGGGGCTGGAGCGATGTCCGAATGATTTCGAGGGTCATTATACGGTACTCTCGGTCGAGACGACTCAGGACCGCTGCTATATTTATGACCGCAAGGCAAGCTGCGACAAATTTATTACAAAGCAGAATCAGGATTCCATCCGCAGCCGGATACGCAGCTTTTATGTGGATGAACGCTCCTTGAACCAGGGATATTCGGCGGATGAAATTCTTAGCAAGGACTGGGAGAGGGCTGCGGCCGTCGATCAAATCATGGATTACATCTTGAAGACCAAGGAGCAAGGTCTGCAGCGGCAAGGCTTGTATTTGGCCGGACCTTTCGGAACGGGCAAGACGTTTCTCATGTGCTATATGCTGTATGAATTGGCGAAGGTCGGATTAACCGGCGCGATTGTTTATATGCCTGATTTCTCCGAGGATCTGAAATCGATGTTTCAGGATCCGCAGAAGCTGAAGGAAACTATCGATCTGTTGAAGGAAACCGATCTGCTCGTGCTTGACGATATCGGGGCGGAGAATATGAACCCGTGGCTAAGGGACCATGTCCTCGGGACCATCCTCAACTATCGGATGAACCGGAAGCCGACCTTCTTCACCTCCAACTATGAGCTGGATGATCTCGAGAAGCACTTCAGCTTCACAAGTAAAGACGGCGAAGAAGAATTCAAGGGACAACGGATCATGGACCGCATCCGTCATTTTGTCGAGGTGGTTCATGTGACGGGGTATAATAAACGCAGCAAGGCCGGAGAGACGGAATAATCCGCACCCGGCCGATAAATAGAAAAAGTCTGAAGGGACATGGTCCTTTCAGACTTTTCTCAAAATATAAGATTCCTGATCTTATATTTCATCGGTAAACGCGCCTGTCCTAAGGACGGCGATAGCCGTTTATCCTTGATAAATCCATTATTATTTCATAGCCACTTCGATAATCGTTGCAATAACCGCTATAAGGAGCATTACTCCGGCTGTGACGCCAAATCCCACCGCGACATCCATGAAGTCATTCCTCGGTTCCTCGTTCACATGATGACCGGGATGATTAGGTTCTAGCATTGCAATTCCCTCCTGTATCAATGCGCTGAATGCTGACAGGTCCAATTCGGTTCACAATAACAGCTAAGCGCAGGTTCGCATATTAGTCTCCTATCAGTATACCCAACCGGGTGGAAAGTTGTAAACCCTCCCTGGCCGCGTTCCCCTGCATTTGAGGTTGATCGTAACAAGTTGGCCATAAATTGTTCATAAATGGGTATTGCTTATGAGGGAGAGCCGTCATTTTCTAGTCTGTGATTCCCTGGAGAGGATTATTCCCGCTGGCCATCCCAAGAGGCCATACCTATACCCCGGCAAAGAGGGGTTATGAAAACAGGGGGGATTGTGGTATACTTTACATGTTGACGTAGAAGTCACATGATCCACAAATATATAGTACAATTAAGGGAGGATTCCATAAAATGGCTATAGTAAACGTATCTGATCAGTCTTTTAACGAAGAAGTGGAAAGCACAGGAACCGTTCTGGTCGATTTCTGGGCGCCATGGTGCGGACCTTGTAAAATGATCGCTCCTGTACTGGAAGAGCTTGACGGTGAAATCGGCGATCAAGTGAAAATCGCTAAATTAAACGTAGATGAAAATCCGGAGTCTGCGTCCCGTTTCGGAGTCATGAGCATTCCGACTTTAATCCTGTTCAAGGACGGTAAGCCGGTAGATAAGGTTGTCGGTTTTCAATCCAAGGATGCTCTGAAGGGTGTTATCTCCCGTCATCAATAATCTGCCAAATAACAGGCATGTAAAAAAGCTCTTTTTCTGCTATGCTGAAAAGGAGCTTTTTTTTGACGTTCGTTCTGCAAAAATATCGTTTCATACTCGTTAGAAGAAACCTGAAATTATATAATTGAAACTTTGTTAAAGCGGTTTTAGTATCATCAACCTCAAAATTATGGGAAGGAGGATGGCGAAATGGAAGAACGCTCCGGACAGATTCAGGAGAACATTCGCCGTAAATTGGCCTTGCTGCCGGATAAACCGGGCTGTTACTTAATGAAGAACCGGGAAGGGACCGTCATTTACGTAGGTAAAGCCAAGGTATTGAAGAATCGTGTCCGGTCTTACTTCACCGGCAGCCACAGCGCCAAAACCCAGCGTCTGGTCAGCGAAATTCGGGACTTCGAATATATTGTGACGGCGAATAATGTGGAAGCCCTTATTCTCGAGTGCAACTTGATCAAGCAGTATTATCCCAGGTATAACGTCCTGCTGAAAGACGATAAGTCTTTTCCATATATTAAAATAACCAATGAGGAGCATCCCCGGCTGGAGGTTACCCGCAAGGTCGTTAAGGATAAGGGGAAGTATTTCGGCCCCTATCCGAATGCCTATTCCGCCCAGGAAACGAAGAAGCTGCTGGACCGCCTGTATCCGCTGCGCAAATGCCGGAAGCTTCCCGACCGTGTTTGCCTTTATTATCATATCGGACAATGCGTCGCGCCCTGTGAATATGAGGTGGCGCCCGAGGAATACGAGCGGATGATCCAGGAGATTACCCGTTTCTTAAGCGGGGGGCATAAACAAATCCGCCAGGAGCTTGAACGCAAGATGCTCGAGGCTGCGGAAGAGCTGCAGTTCGAACGGGCCAAGGAGCTGCGCGACCAAATTGCGCATATCGATGCGGTGATGGAGAAGCAAAATATTACCGTCGCCGATCAGGTCGACCGGGATGTCTTCGGCTTCGCGGTGGACAAAGGCTGGATGTGCGTGCAAATATTGTACATGCGCCAAGGGAAAATGATCGAGCGGCATGTTACGGTGTTCCCGTACTATGGGGAGCCCTATGATGATTTCTTGACCTTCGTCACCCAATATTACAGTGAGAATCCGGCTCTGCCCAAGGAAATTCATCTGCCGGTCAACCCCCATCAGACCAATGAGGAGGAGAATGCCGAGGCGACTAACCCCCAGACAGCGGAAGGCTCTGAAGCACAGCTTTCCGCGGCAAATGATGAAGCTGTCCATGGAGAGTCAGAGGGATCGCTTCGTCCGGCTGGAAGGGCTGAAACGGCGGAGGTTGAGGCTGAAGAGGACGAGGACGCGTTCCACGCAGGCGGAGCGGACAAGGAAGTTATTAAAGAAGCTCTGGAGTCGTGGCTGCATGTGAAGGTTCATTTTCCTCAAAGGGGAGTCAAGAAGCATGCGGTAGATATGGCATCGGATAACGCGCGAGTGGCTCTCGAAGAGAAATTCCGGATGATTGAAAGAGACGAGGAGCGGACGATCAAAGCGGTGGAGAATTTGGGAGAACGGCTCGGAACGGGCACCCTTCACCGGATCGAGGCCTTCGATAACTCGAACATCCAGGGAACCGACCCGGTGTCCGCGATGGTCGTATTCGTGGATGGCAAGCCGGATCGCAAGGAATACCGCAAGTATAAAATCCGCACCGTCCAAGGACCGGATGATTACGAGACGATGCGGGAGGTTATCCGGCGGCGCTACGAAAGAGTGCTGAAAGAAGGGCTGCCGCTCCCGGATATGATTGTCGTCGACGGGGGCAGAGGCCAGATATCGGCGGCCGTGGATGTGCTTGAGAATGAGCTGGGGCTGTTCCTGCCGGTTTGCGGGCTGGTTAAGGACGCCAAGCATAAAACGGCCCAGCTTATGACCGGAGATCCTCCGGAGGTTGTTCCGCTTCCGCGCGACAGTCATGAATTTTATTTGCTCCAGCGCATACAGGATGAGGTTCACCGGTTTGCCATTACCTTCCACCGCGAACAACGGGGCAAATCGATGGTGGCCTCCCAATTGGATGCCATTCCCGGTATTGGCGAGAAGCGGCGGAAGCTGCTGCTGAAGCATTTCGGCTCCCTGAAAAAAATAAGAGAGGCGGCCGTTGAGGATTTTCGCCCGTTGGGCATCGGTGAGAAGCTGGCGGAAACTATTCTTTCATCCCTCCGCGGGGACAAGAAGACCGAGGAGGAGGAGGGCGACTCAGTCGTCCTTGATTAAACGGTATAATCGGCTTAATGCATATAAAAAGTGCACCTTTAATGATCCCTGTAAACGGGGCTTGAGGTGCACTTTTTTTGAAATATACAAAGTATAAGTTTCTCCCAAACGCGTCTGTTCAAAGGAATGGATAGCCGTTTATCGTTGAGCGGCCTTCCGGGATCCGGGAATTCTCTTGGCCGATTCCGGTTATACCGTAGACGCGGGGCCCGATCGTTTACGGAACAGGCTGTGGACCCACATCAATATATATCCGGTGATAGCCGGCATCAGGATATACCCAACCCCGATCAGAATATTCGATGTGCTGGGTGTAGTCGTCATCAGTGACAAAGCCATCAAAATAATATCCATCGTGACATGGGTAAAGATGGCGGTCATCAAGCCGTATTTCAGGAAAATGTATCCAAAGATGATCCCCAGCACGGCCACCTCGAATAACCTCGTGTAGCTAGGATAAATCGTGTAGCCGGTATGGCCCAAGGCCCAAATGATGCTCGGCACCAGGACTGCCAGGAAGCGGAGGCGGAACCACTTCTGAAACAAGGCGATGCCGAAGAGCCGATACATAATTTCTTCGGAGGTTCCCGCCATCCACGCAAGAAGCGGGAATAAGGCGGGCCAATACATGTTGAGCACGGATTGGGTCGGATCGTTGACTGCGAATGAATCGAAGGCTTCGCCGGCAATGAAGAACAGAACCTGCTGTACCCCGAGAATAAACAAACAGAGCAAATATCCTCGGCCCATTCCGTAAAACATATCCTCCCCAAAGTTGGACTCCCGCCATCTTGGCCAAGGATTCCAGCCCTGCGCTCTCCATAATTGGTCACCGGATATGGCTGCAAAATATTGTGCGCCCGCCAGAAGCGCAATAATTAGAAAGGTAAACACAATATAGATTACGTTGAAGATAGCGGCATCCTCCGGAGGAATTTGTGTGCTTGCTCCCGGCCAGCTATTTATCGTGTGAAGGCCGTATAGCCCGGCGAAAATAAGAGCAAAGAGGATTCCCCGCGAGAACCGGACCTTCTTCCGGTTAATAATAACGAGGATCAAGGCCGCAATACTCAAAAGAAACATGCCGCCCAGTCCGATATAAGACATCAGGCCGGCAGACCGCTCCTGCCCGGCAAGCCATTGGCGGAAGCTTTCCGGAACCGAGAAGGAAGGAACGAAGCCTACCACTTCCTCTCCTCTTACGGCCACTCCGAGCTGCAGCCTGGATTCGCCGATGCTCTCCTTGGCACTTTCGTACATGAGCAGGCTGCTTCGGGACCCTTGCATCAGCTGCAAATCCGCCGGATCATATCCGTTCTCGGCCAGGAAGCTTTCGGCCAGCAAGCGGCGGCTTTCTTGAGAGCCTGAGGAGGCAGGGGCCGCTTGCTTCTGATTCCATGCCGTCACCTTGGGTTCATTCAATCCGACAAAAATGATCCAATTCAGACGATTTCTCGAATCGAACATTTGAACTTCCCAATAATCGAGAGGGTAATTGTCTCCATACCGGGTGCTGTATTCCTCGGTCAGCTTCGCTTTTTGCAAATAACCGCTCAAGCCTTTGTCCGACTGATAAATAATGTTGATCTTGTTAGGGGTGTAGTCCGGTTGTTTGGTGTGGACGAATTGCCGGGCCAGGTCGGCCGCTTGCTCTTCAGTCACCTTCGGCCCTGACAATTCTTCCTCTACGCCGTTAACGCCGGGAAGCAGGTTGATCAGGATGACGCCGAAGTATAACACTATGCCGATAATGGCCAGCCAAATAAGAGGACGGTTTATTCTGTGTGGAACCACGGGCATTCTCCTCCGCAATAATCTTCTTCATTCCAAAGTACCATAGATAACGGCCTGTTTCCAGTGATTACCTCTGCTTGGGCCGTGTCTCTTCACCGTTATCGAAAATACGGAAACCGCTTGATAAGCTTCAAGAAACGACTCGTCTTATTCAATGCAAGGCAAGGAAATCGCGTGAAAATAAAATGAAATCTTGCATTGCCTGACCATTTTGCCCGAATACTTCCTTACAGCATGATTTTTTCCTAAAATACAGACTTTGTATACCGACCAAAAGCAGGATATAATCGTTATCAATTAAATAGAAGCCGAATTTCTTTTAGAAAGCGGGGGAACCATTTAACTGGGGTGAATTTTGCTAGTTCCAATGCAAATAGGGTGCCTGCACACCCGAATCCGTCAGCTAACCTCGTAGGCTTGCTGTCAGGATACCATACGCCTAAAGCATTGGTTTTCCAGTGCTTTTTTTGTTTCCAGAGGAGAATGAACGTTGCTGAAACGATTGTTTACGAAAATGCATCCGCCGCAAATTTTGGCTTCCGGATTTATCATCATTATACTGATAGGAACCATCCTGCTGACGACTCCGATGGCGTCGGTTGACGGCCGTTCCGTGCCCTTCGTGGATGCATTGTTCACGGCTACTTCAGCCATGTGTCTGACGGGGCTCGTAGTTGTGGATACGGCGACGACTTATTCCGTCTTCGGCCAGATGGTCATTATGCTGCTTATCCAGATTGGCGGCCTGGGCTTTATGACGATGTCGACGCTTTTTGCCCTGGTGCTCAAGAAAAGAATATCGCTCCGTGAGCGGCTTATTCTTCAAGAGGCGCTCAATCAGAACAGCATGGAAGGAATCGTCCGCCTCATCCGCAAAATCATTATTTACTCGCTGAGTATAGAGTTCGTGGCCTTCGTCCTGCTTACTTTGCGCTGGTCCGTTGATTTTCCGTTCGCGGAAGCTGTCTACTTCGGAATGTTTCATGCCATTTCATTGTTTAATAATGCCGGCTTCGATTTATTCGGAGGAGTCAGCGGCCGATTCAGCGGGCTAGCGTTGTTTACGAACGACCCGATCGTCAGCATTATAGCTATGGCCCTGATTATTCTGGGCGGAATCGGATTTATCGTGATGTCCGATTTGATGGAATATAAGAAGCGGAAGAGGCTTCTGCTGCATACGAAAGTAGTTCTGTTCACATCGGCGGTTCTTATTGTCGGAGGGGCGGTGGTCATCTTCACCTTCGAATTTACCAATCCGGCTACTCTCGGGCCTCTTAATGGAGGAAGTAAGGTGTTAGCCTCCTTCTTCCACGCGGTTTCACCGCGCTCGGGGGGAGTGAGCACGCTCGATGTCGGCTCGTTCAGACAGGCCACTCAATTCTTCCTGATTATTCTAATGTTCATCGGGGCTTCGCCCGGTTCGACCGGGGGAGGTATCAAGACAACGACCTTCGCTATCCTGATCGGGGCCATGATAGCGATGGTCCGAGGCAAGGACGATATCGTCATGTTTCGCCATCGGCTGGCCAAGGACCGGATTTATAAAGCCATTACGCTAACATTGTTCGCCCTGGTTATCGTTATCATTTCGGCCATGGTGTTGTCTACTACGGAGAACCATCAATTCCTGATGATCCTGTTCGAAGTTACTTCAGCCTTCGGTACGGTTGGATTGTCTATGGGGTTGACTCCGGAGCTGTCGACGATCGGAAAAATCATCATTTCCTTTCTAATGTTTCTTGGCCGGCTTGGACCTCTAACATTAGCCTATGCACTAAATCCGAAGAAAGAGAAAGAATTGTTCCGGTACCCGGAAGGCAAAATTACGATTGGATAGGAGCTTGAAACCATGGAAGGAAATCAGTATGTGGTAATCGGACTGGGCCGATTCGGATCCAGCTTGGCTAAAGAGCTGGTGAAACTGGGATACGAGGTACTGGGGATCGACAAGTGCGAGGAAATCGTTAATGAAATGAGCGGAGAGCTGACCTATACCGTTGAAGCCGATTCTACGGATGAAGATATGCTCAGGTCGCTGGGCATCCGAAATTTCGATTGTGCGGTCGTGGCGATAGGCGATGATATACAGGCCAGCATTCTGACAGCCATTGTGCTGAAGGACCTCGGGATCAAGAAGGTGGTGGCCAAGGCTCTCTCCGATTTGCACGGTAAAGTGCTGGAGCGGATTGGAGTGGACCGGATCATCTTCCCCGAGAGGGATATGGGGGCAAGAGTTGCTCACCAGTTGGTGTCGCCTAATCTGCTCGATTATATCGAGCTCTCTGAGGAATACACGCTCGCGGAATTGTCGGTTCCGTCCAAGATGTCCGGCCAGACCTTAAAGCAGCTTGATCTTAGAGCGACCTATGGCTGCAGTATAGTGGCTATTAACAAGAAGAGCGGAATGGTAATCGCTCCTACCGCCGATGACATCGTAGAATCCAATGATATTATGGTAGTTATCGGCACCAATGAGCAGATTGAGTCATTCGAAAGATCAGCTTATAAATAAATAGCCTGCTTCAAATCATTCGCCGGCATCATCCCCTGCAGGCCGGTTGTTTGTTGGCTCCCGATTATGGAGAGAATGAGCCTAGCAGGCAAATATTTTCGGCGAGAACCGGGCAGCGCTGCAGAACTAACCGTAGCTGTCCGGCTATTGGAAATCGCTCCGAGCGGGTCTTTCCCGTGTGAAGAATTCCCTGGCAAGATCGATAAAGGAGCGGATGACGGGATCCTGCGGCGCGTCCGTTGTAAACAGGAGAGAGGTCGTTCTTTTCTTCTCCTCCAGCTCGGGAATCGAACGTACGGTCAGCTCGTTATTCTCCAGCAGCTGCCGGTGCAGATAAGATTTGGGCAGCAGCGTTGCGGCCTGGATTGTAGACAAAAGGCGGATGATCGCTTCGAAAGAGTCAATCTCCATTTTCACATTTGGAAAAACCGCGTAGTGATGGAATAATTCATCCATCAGGACCCGGTACCAAGTTCCTTTGGAAAAAAGAATCATCGGCAGGTCATGAATCTCCCTCATCGTGATCGTCTTCAGATGCAGATAAGGATGGCCTGCGGGCAGCACGAGACAAAGATGGTCGTCGAACAAAGGAAGGCAGGTAAGCCCCGGGCTCTCCGTTCGCGATGCGACCAATCCGATATCGACCTTCTGTTCTTTCACCATCGTGACCACTTCGTGAGTTTTTCCGGTTAATGCTTTGATGTCCGTATGCGGAAAGTCCTTTGTATAGAAGGAGATCAGATCCGGAAGGGTGGACTGGAGAGTCGTCAAGCTGGCGCCGACCGTCAGGCTGACCGCTTCATGACCGGACCGGAACTGGTTCAAGGTATGCCGCATCTCTCTTTGCAGCCGCCGCATCTCCACGGCGGTTTCGTAGCAAATTTGACCTGCCCGGGTCAACTCCAGCCGCTTGCCTTTGCGTTCGAACAGATGGACGCCGAGCTCGGTTTCCAGCTTCATGATTTTACGGGAAAGGGCGGGTTGAGAAATATTCAGCACGGAGGAAGCGCGATTCAAGCTCTTTTGTTCCACGACGACAGCGAAAGCATCGAGATTTTCCACTTCAAACCCTCCTGGATAGTTATTTCCTTATGCATGATAGGTATAATCATATATAAATAATAAGCACTTCCATTATAAGCGCTAAAGGCTTACAATGAAAGATGTCACTTAATGTTCACAAAATTTCTCCCGGAAGACAAGGATGTATAATGCATTGGCAAGCTAAGGTAAACTAAGCTTTACCGAATGATTTCCGGGAAACTCCTGCCGATCCTCGAAAAATGTTACAAATTGTTGACGCTTAGTAAGGGTGGGAGTACAATGGGTATTGGTTTGGATTGACAAGCTTCATATTTTTGAAAGGGGAACTCTTACAGATGGCAGGAAATTCTTATTATTACCGCAAGCTGCATTCACTGCTTGGCGTCATCCCGGTCGGATTCTTCCTGGTCGAGCATCTGCTGATGAACTACTCGGCCTTTAACGAAGGCCACCAAGGGTTTATCGACAAGGTAGAGTGGATCAACAGTTTGCCGTTTATTTTCGGCCTTGAGCTGATCGGCATCTGGCTTCCGCTTCTTTACCATGGTGTTTACGGCTTGTACGTGGCCTATACGGCGCGGAATAACGTTTCTAACTACGGGTATTTCCGAAACGTAATGTTCATGCTGCAGAGAGTAACCGGAGTGATCACGCTCCTGTTCGTTTCCTGGCACGTATTTGAAACCCGGGTGCAAGTGGCGTTAGGGAACGTTACTCATGAAGAGCTGGGCGTCAGAATGCATGAAATTGCCACGCAGCCTTGGGCTTTCGTGCTCTACATTATCGGTATCGTAGCGGCAGTTTTCCACTTCAGCAACGGGATGTGGTCTTTCCTGGTAAGCTGGGGAATTACCGTCGGTCCGCGTGCCCAGCG
Organism: Paenibacillus sp. SAFN-117; assembly: GCF_051966115.1. Lineage (NCBI taxonomy): Bacteria > Bacillati > Bacillota > Bacilli > Caryophanales > Paenibacillaceae > Paenibacillus > Paenibacillus sp. SAFN-117. The sequence continues at coordinate 56,851 of NZ_JBQCLK010000012.1, read as the reverse complement.
GGTTTCCAGCTATATCTGGATGGCGGTATTCGTACTCGTTTCGCTTATGGGCATTCTTGCACTGGTCGGATTCTTGGATCCGGAATTTAAAGACACGACTGTCTTGACAAAACTGTAAGAGGTGAACGGCAATGGCTAATTCAAAGGTTATCGTAGTAGGCGGAGGCTTGGCTGGACTAATGGCGACGATTAAGGCCGCCGAAGCGGGGGTACATGTAGACCTGTTTTCCTTGGTGCCGGTCAAGCGTTCACACTCCGTTTGCGCTCAAGGCGGTATTAACGGCGCTGTAAATACGAAAGGGGAAGGCGACTCTCCCTGGGAGCACTTTGACGATACCGTATACGGCGGAGACTTCCTGGCTAATCAGCCGCCGGTTAAAGCGATGTGTGAAGCGGCTCCAGGCATTATCCATCTAATGGACCGGATGGGAGTCATGTTTAACCGGACACCGGAAGGCTTGCTTGATTTCCGCCGGTTCGGAGGAACGAAACATCACCGTACGGCATTTGCGGGAGCAACTACCGGCCAGCAGCTGCTGTACGCTTTGGACGAACAGGTCCGGCGCTGGGAAACGGCCGGTTTGGTCAAGAAATTCGAGCACTGGGAGTTTACTTCCGCTGTCATTGACGATGAGGGAGTATGCCGCGGGATTACCGCCCAGGATTTGCGCAGCATGGAAGTTCGGAGCTTCCGCGCCGATGCGGTCATCATGGCTACCGGAGGTCCCGGAATTATATTCGGTAAAACGACCAACTCCGTCATCAACACCGGAACGGCAGCCAGCGCATTGTATCAGCAGGGAGTTCATTATGCCAACGGCGAGTTTATTCAAATTCACCCGACGGCTATTCCCGGTGACGACAAGCTGCGTCTGATGTCTGAATCCGCACGTGGAGAGGGCGGACGGATATGGACTTATAAAGACGGCAAGCCGTGGTACTTCCTGGAGGAGAAATATCCGGCTTACGGAAACCTCGTTCCCAGGGATATTGCCACTCGGGAAATTTTCCACGTGTGCGTAGATTTGAAGCTTGGAATCAACGGGGAGAATATGGTCTATCTGGATCTGTCTCATAAGGATCCGAAGGAATTGGATGTTAAGCTGGGCGGAATCATTGAGATTTATGAGAAATTCGTAGGGGATGACCCGCGCAAGCTTCCGATGAAAATCTTCCCGGCCGTTCACTACTCGATGGGCGGCTTGTGGGTCGACTATAATCAAATGACGAATATTCCAGGCTTGTTTGCCGCCGGAGAGTGTGACTATTCGATTCACGGTGCTAACCGCCTCGGTGCGAACTCGCTGGTTTCCGCTATTTTCGGAGGAATGGTTGCTGGTCCTAAAGCGATCGAATACATCAAGGGATTGAACAAGCATGCCGAGGATGTCTCCTCGACCGTATTCGACCGTGAATGTAAGAAACAGGAAGAAAAATATGAAAGCTTGCTATCCATGGATGGAACGGAAAATGCCTATGCTCTTCACAAAGAGCTTGGAGAATTGATGACAGCCAATATGACCGTTGTTCGTTACAACAAGCGGCTGCAGGAAACAGACGACAAAATTCAGGAACTGATGGAACGTTACAAAAACCTGAGCATGACCGACACGTCCCGCTGGAATAACCAGGGCGTAAGCTTTGCCCGTCAGTTGTGGAACATGTTCGAACTGGCACGCGCCATGACGATCGGCGCCTTGATGCGTAACGAAAGCCGTGGGGCGCATTACAAGCCGGAATTCCCGGAGCGCGATGACGAGAACTTCCTGAAAACAACGATTGCATCCTACTCGAAAGAAGGTCCGCAAATTTCGTATCAGGATGTCGATGTTTCCCTCATCCCTCCACGCAAGCGGGATTATACGACTGATAAGAAAGGAGGAGCATGAGCATGGCTGAAGCAACAGCAACAAACCAAAAAACAATTAAACTGCATATTACCCGGCAGGACACCGCAGATTCGAGTCCATACACCGAAGAGTTCGAAATTCCATACCGCCCGAATATGAACGTAATCGGAGCATTAATGGAGATTCAAAGAAATCCTGTAAATTCCAAGGGGCAGAAGACGACCCCGGTATGCTGGGAATCCAACTGTTTGGAGGAAGTTTGCGGCGCTTGTTCCATGATCATTAACGGCAAGCCCCGCCAGGCTTGTTCGGCGCTCTTGGATAAGCTTGAGCAGCCGATCCGCATTGCTCCGATGAAAACTTTCCCTGTCGTCCGCGACTTGGTTATCAACCGGGAGCGCATGTTCTCCGCTTTGAAACGGGTGAAGGCCTGGATTCCGATCGACGGTACTTATGATCTCGGTCCCGGGCCTAGAATGGCCGAAACCAAACGTCAATGGGCTTACGAATTGTCGAAGTGCATGACCTGCGGAGTATGTCTGGAGTCTTGTCCGAACGTAAACGACAAGTCGAGCTTCATTGGACCTGCCGCAATTTCTCAAGTCCGTTTGTTCAATGCTCACCCTACCGGCGAGATGAACAAGGAGGAGCGTCTGGAAGCACTTATGCAGGATGGCGGAATTGAAGGCTGCGGTAACTCGCAGAACTGTGTCCGCTCCTGTCCGAAAGGAATTCCGCTCACCACATCCATTGCGGCCATTAATAAAGATACGACGAAGCATTTGTTCAAGAAATGGCTCGGAGTGTAATAATAGTTTGATAGCTAAGCAGGCCGTTAATCCTTGCAATAGGATTGATGGGCCTGCTTTTTTCACCACATTAGAAAGTTTAAGTTCATTAAAGCATTAAAATGGAACAACTTTCTAATTGTGGCATAAAAAGTTACCTTTAAAACCGGGTTATTCTTCTTCGAAGAGGCTCCGTTAAGAGCTTTTTTTATAAGTTTTTTGGCACTGGCAAACAATAAAGCATAACTCAGGCTTCCTGAAGCTTGCCTATGCGGCTCTAGGCTTGAGACATGCAGCCTCATGGCTTATTGTTCATGGACTGATAAAGAAATTGATGAAGTGAAGCCTGGCTTCATTCTTCAATTTACGTCAAGGAGAATGATAGATGATCAAACAACGGATGAACAAACGGGTTCTTCTCCTGATGCTGCTTTGCTGTCTGGCTGTGCCGGGCGCAAATGCTGCCGCTTCACCGTCTTCCACCTCCGCTGTCGAAGCTGCAGAAGCAAGGCTGAGCTTTTTCGTATTAAGTGATATTCATGTACAGTCGTGGGACATGGACTCCAAGCGCAAATTCAAGTCGGCCATGGAAGATTTGCACAGAATTAATGCTGACGCGGATGCGTTAATTATCAATGGAGATTTAGGAAACGGGGCTCCGGCAGACTATGAGGAAATCAAACATATTCTAAACCGGACTCCTCATCCTCATAAGATTCTGTTTTCGATAGGCAACCATGAATTTTATCAGGCCTGGATCAATAAGTGGGGACGATGGGATCAGGCAGGCTTTCCCAATGGGGAGCGGGACCAATCGTCGATCAGCCGCTTCCTATCTTTTGCTAAACGGGAGAAAGTATATGAGGATTATTGGATCAAGGGCTTCCACTTTATCGTTCTCGGATCCGAAAAGTACAGACAGAGCGACCCCGATGTCAAGGAAGACGCGTATTTATCATCGGATCAGCTTCAGTGGCTGTCTGACAAGCTTGCGGAAGACGCGGAATCCGGGCGTCCGATCTTTGTGTTCCTTCATCAACCGCTGCCCGGCACCGTATCGGGAAGTGAAGAGCGGGGAGTGGTACAGCATAAATCGTTGAAGCGATTGCTTCAACGTTATCCTCAAGTGGTCTTGTTCACGGGCCATACCCATTGGGAATTGTCTCATAGGGGAATGATTCGGAGGGATGGCTTCTGGATGGTCAACAGCTCGTCTGTCTATGAACCATGGAAGGATAACAATCGCCCGGCCGGCAAGGGGCGCAGCGAAGGGCTTTATATCGAAGTTAACGGCAGCACGGTGAAGATAAGGGGAAGGGACCTCTCGGAAAGCAAATGGATCCCGGAAGCCGGATTTATTTTCAATACGAGCCTTAAAAAGGGATGATTGAACAATTTTTTGAAAAAAATCCATTTTTTCAATTCAAGCAATACTCTAAATGGATATATAATAGTATAATTACTTTTGGAAATAGATGTTAACGTGGGAGCTTCACACACTTGGTTCAAGAGTGGAGTTGAATAACATGAGGCGGGAGCCAGGAGGAAGTCAATCTTTCGAATGGAAAGGCAGGTTTCCAGACCAGCAGTTATGGTTGAAAGAAGCTCGTGCTCTATTTGCGGAAATATTCGACAACGTCAGTGAAGGCATAATGTTACTGGAAGTCGATTGGAAAGGCCGGCCATCCCGTATTTGTTTGGCAAATGACGTCATTTGCCGGCAATCGGGATACAGCCGGCAGGAGATGGTGAAGCTCTCGCGACAAGAACTAACGGCAGCCGGCCTGGTCGGACCCGACCCGGAATCACTTGAATGGCTGCCGGCTCAAGGAGGGGATTTATGTGAATGGACGTTAGTCCATAAACAAGGGAATGCCGTTCAGGTTCGTCTGTACAGGAAGGTCCTGGAGTGGAATCTGCACAAGATGCTGCTTATCATTGTGCATGATATGACAGAACGGAGACGGATGGAGGATTCCTTGAAGGAAAGAGACCGGCGCTACCAGCAAATGATCAAAATGTCGCCGGAACCGATTATTTTTCACAGTGAAGAAATTATAGTCTATGCCAATGATGCGGCTCTTCGGCTGTTCGGGGTCAAAGAGGAGTCTGAACTGCTGGGACAATCATTATATCGGTTCACTCATCCAGAGGATCATGAGCGCGTGAAGAATGGGGCGGCCGGTGTCGTTCAAGCGAATGAAGAGTCTTTCCAGTACGCGGAATTCCGGATGATTCGCAAGGATGGTACGGTCGTCGAAATCGAATCTTCCAGCACCGGTGTTTTCCAATACCTGGATCGGCCTGTTTTTCAATCGGTGCTTAGAGACGTTACAGAGCGGAAGCATAAAGAGAGGCTGCTTCGGCAATCGGACAAGCTGTCGGCGGTAGGCCAACTGGCCGCCGGTTTTGCCCATGAAATCCGAAATCCTCTCACCGCTTTGAAAGGGTTCGTGCAATTATTGAAATCCAAGTCCGCGGAGAACCAGAATTATTACGACATTATGCTATCCGAGCTGGAGAGGATGAATTACATCGTTGGAGAATTTATCCTGATTGCCAAGCCGCCACAGGACAAAGAATTTGAATATCGCAGCCTGACCGCCATGATTACGGATATCGTCACGGTTCTTGATTCTCAGGCGATTCTGAACAATGTGGAAATCAACTGTCATTTCCCCCAGGAACTGCCCAAGGTTCTGTGCGATGAGCATCAATTGAAGCAGGTCTTCGTCAATTTGGTCAAGAATGCTATTGAAGCAATGCCGGAGGGCGGCCTTTTGTTAATTACCGGGGAATTGGCGGAACAGGGCATCCGGATCCGATTTTCCGATTCGGGGAAAGGAATAGCGGAGGACCAGCTGCCCCGGCTGGGGGAACCCTTCTACACGACCAAAGAGAAGGGAAACGGACTCGGGCTGATGATCTGCCATCAAATTATTGAAAATCATAAAGGGAAGATTCATATAGAAAGCACCCTGGGAGCAGGTACGACGGTAGAAATCGTACTTCCAACGAATGGCTGACGATTTGTCCATTTCTCTCATGCAAGTTAATTGAGCACTCCGAAGGGAGTGTGTTTTTTTTAATATAAGAGGCTCAACCTGGAAATCAGTGCCTGATTTTCTACCTGCGGAATAACTAACTGGTCATCTGCCCGGCTCCCGTCCGGTTTCAATCTCGCTAACGAATCTGGGTAACGTTATTGCCTTAAAAACGATGCCACTGCAAATATAACGAAACTCACAATCGTTATTTGGGCGAAATCCTGCTCCATGGCCTTCTTTTTTGGTCAATAGCGATATGGAGTTTCGTAAGAAAATGGAAGAGAGCCGTTTTGCCCGAATAACGTTTCCAGGTTTCGTAACAAAATGCATTTTGTTTGCCCCATACTCCGCCGCACACGTTGGAGTGAAATGTTCCCCCGCCACATCCTGCTTCATAAAGAGCAGTGCATGATCGGATGGCCCAGCAGTGTCTAATTCGATTTATATTTCATTGAAAATCGATCATCGGATAATTTTCATAAAAATATTTTCAAAAAGAAAAAGGATGCTTTGGCTGTGGATAAGATTATTCACATTACTAACAGTGAGATATTGTCGGATGTTGGCGATTATTAACAAATTATCTACAGGTTGCCCACAGGTTGATGTGGATAACGGAACGGTTGTTCTAATTTTTGAACAGTGGTACGATGGAACAAATGAAAGAAAGGGTGAGACCAATGACTCTATTGAATGACGACATGCTTGTGGAAACTTATCAAAAAGCGGTGGAGTTAAAACTGGATAGGGAATTTATCTCGCTCCTTCTTGAGGAGATTCATCGTAGAAATTTATCGCTGCCTATTTCCCGAGGAGAGTATGCTGAGCCTCAGCAAAATTATTAATGTTACCAAGATCGGCGCAAGTGGGGATGAAGGGAAAATTGTCCACAGGTGTAGAGAGACCATTCGAATAAGCTGTCATAAGAACGGTCTGGACGGGCTGCGGAGGCAAATTTGTAATCTAATTGAAATATTTCTGTTATGGTATGTTAACATCATTCGGTTAATATAAACACATGACCCCCTTTTTAAAATATATTCCCTTAAGAACCTGGCCCCGTTGGCAGGTTCTCTTTTTTGCTTTGACATAGGGCCAAGAGGGCTTCCGGAATGAATGATGACAATACCGACGAAGTACGCACAAAATGTTTCGGATAAAAAATTACCCTCGGCGGTATTCTTTTTATACATAATGTAAAGGAACATCAAATTAATGATGCTCCTCTTTTTTTGCGTGCAAATAAAGACTTAGAATAAATAAGCTACCTCTAATACCCAGTGGGTTGGGTAGTTATAGTGCTCCGTTAGGAGCTTTTTTTATAATGAAATGTTCATTCTCACTTACGACTTTGTCATAAAAAGGAGAATCTTTAGGGATAACTTTACCTGCATCGACCATTTTCTGAATCTCCTCTTTAGGAATGATACTAATGGTGGAACGATCCAGCCTCCACTGGCCGTCTTCAAGTACAACATCATAAGGAATAACAGGAAGTAGTTTGTTATCATGTGTCAGGTTGGCGACATATACTTGATATTTGGTAGAGTTGATCTTTTCAGCTTTTACAATTTCGTAATCGATTTTAATTCCGTCAAGCTGTGAGGCAAAATATTGTTGCGCAGGGCTGTCGGCATTGGCTACCGAGGATAAATATAAATTACTGTCTCTTTCGTATATGCTTCTATAATAATTATGCACAGTTCTTTCAACCAATTGTTTTTCAGGTAATTCCATATTGTTCGAGGCATTACTTGACTTAGCCCCAGTTAAGGTTAACGCAGCGATTATTACTAGAATCAATAAACCTACAATGGATAAACGATACGAATTTTTCTTTGATCCGATCATATTCATTCTCCTTTTTAAATCATTTTTATTCCCTGATAGGTAGACAGCTTTGGACAAAGGGATAGGGCTGCTCCAGTGCTCCAGCAATTTGATTAAGGTCAGGCCATACTTTCGTCTCTCTTCCTGACTCACCTTGGTTAAAGCCAAGGAATCACAGGCCATTTCCTGGTCTTTGCGCATTAGATTAAAGGCGATCCAAACACAAGGATTAAACCAATGGATGAGAAGTAGAACATTCATAATTCCGTTGATCAATATGTCTTTTCGTTTGATATGGGATACTTCGTGAAGAAAAACATATTTCCATTCCTGTTCGTCAAGTGTTTCTAAGAGCGTTCTCGGAATCAACAGCTTCGGTTTGAAAAGGCCATACAAAGTTGGCGTAGTGACAAGATCTGATTCAAACAAAACAACATTAGCTTTAATCTTCAGAGATTCCCTGCAACTTTCTAAGATGCTAGGCAGGAAACTGTTACGGCATTTACGGGCTTCTTTCTGCAAGCTTATTGCAAATTGTCGATTGACCCAAAACATATATATTCCTGTTAATAAGATTCCAACCCCCCACAATAGAGCTAACGCATTCCAAAGGTTGGATTGGCTGTCAGGAAGCTGCTTAATGGTTTGATCAATGTTTTGCACGCTTTGAGTTGTTCCATTATCGATGAATATCGGGTCGGTAGGAGTCTGCACAGTGAGCAGGTCGGATGCTTGGTTACGATTGTCTTGAGCCTGAATAACAATGTCTGAAGAAAAGAGGTTAAACAAGCTATAAGAGCTTTCTGGTGACCAAGGCAATGCAAGACGGACTATGAGAAGTGTCCAAAGCAAATAATTCCAACGCGGGCTTAACTGATTCTTGAGAAGAAGCTTGGTAAGTATGATAAGAATAAACACGACTACGGCCATAAAAGAGACGTTTAGTATAGAAACAAACAAAGAGGTGAAATTGTGCATTACTCCTCCTCCTTTTTTTCGAGGAGGTTCTTTAATTCCATAATATCTTCCTTAGATAACTTTTGCTCGTCCAAGAAATGAACCAAAATGGGCTTTATAGAAATTCCTCGCATTTTAGCTAAAAAGCTGTGGGTCTCTAATTTCGTACCTTCTTCTTCTGTAACTAACGGATAATATTTGTATGATGGGCCAGTGTGGTCTATGCCGATAACGTTTTTTTGAACGAGCCTTCCAATCAATGTTCTTATTGTTTTTGGACTCCAGTTTGTGTGATCCTTTAAGGATTGGATAATTTCATTAGCCGTAAGAGGTTTTTTTGCACTCCAAAGATTTTTCATAATTTCCCATTCGGATGAGGATATTCGTGAAATGATAAGACACTCCCTTCGTAATGTGATTACACTAGTAGTCTAAAGTTAATATTACACATGTAATCTAATGGGGTCAAGGATAAATATCTTTGATAATTACTTTGAGAAAAATACGATCCCTGTCTTAAGCATTAGTCATGCCCTATCGGAAAAGTTAAAAATATACTATATTTAATAAAGATGTGTAATTTCATTTGCATTCTTTACAGAATATCGGGTGGGATGAATGGAGGAATCTTTACCGATGGATAATGACAGTACGTTGGAGGGAGGACGGAAGGCGTATGACGAAGATACTGTCTTTCTTGAAGCCATATCGGATAGCTGTCACTGTTGCGCTGCTCTTGATGTTCACCGAATTGATGGTGGAGCTGCTGCAGCCCTTTCTGATTTCCAAAATTATTGACGACGGGATCAGCCAGCAAAATTTATCGGTAGTTATCCAATGGGGTGGGGTGCTGGTCGGCTGCTCCATTCTTGCTTTTGTTAGTGGAATTATCAATTCCTTCTATGCCTCGCATGTCAGCCAAAGCTTTGGCTTCGACGTACGGGAGAAGCTGTATGAAAAAGTGCAATCGTTTTCTTTCGCCAATTTTAACCGGTTCCCGGCCTCTTCCTTGATTACCAGGTTGACCAACGATGTGACCCAGGTGCAGAATACGGTGTTTATGTGCTTGCGGATCATGCTGCGCTCACCTCTGCTGGTTGTGGGCGGGCTTATCATGTCGTTTATTGTCCATGCCCGGCTTGCGCTTTTACTTTTGTTGGCGGTCCCGGTTTTGCTTGTTTTTTTGTTCTGGGCAATGAATAAAGCGGGGAAGCTGTTCCGTTCGGTGCAGCAGAAGCTGGACGCAGTAAACAGCGTCATTCAGGAAAATTTGGCCGGGATGAGGCTGATTAAAGCGTTTCTTCGGCATAACCACGAAATTAAACGATTTGCAGGCACAAGTCAGGAGCTGAAGGATAAGACGATGTCCGTGCTTCGGTTCACGGAAGCAACGATGCCTTTCGTGCTGCTGCTTATGAATGTTTGTATAATGGCCATTCTATGGGTGGGCAGTATGCAGGTTCAAACCTCGGGGGCCAGTGTGGGTGAAGTGGTCGCTATTATTAACTATGCCACAAGAATGACGATGGCGTTGTCGATGTTTACTATGATCATTATGAATTTTTCCCGGGCCAAGGCATCCGCCTCTCGGATTTCCGAGGTGCTGGACAGCGATGGCGACCTGGTCGATGGAGAAGGCAGCCGTTCCTTTGGCCAAATTGGAGAAGGCAAGGTTGTCTTTGATTCCGTCTCGTTTCAGTATCCGGAGTCGGCCGCTCCGACTTTACATAACATTTCGTTTGAGGTCAAGCCGGGGGAGACCGTGGCGATCATGGGAGCAACCGGTTCCGGTAAATCGTCTTTGTTTCAGCTGATTCCCAGGCTTTATGACGTTTCCGGGGGAGCTATCTATATTGATGACACGGATATACGCCGTTTGACCATGGAGCAGCTGCGGCAGCAAATAGGCTTTGTTCCACAGGAAGCGCTGTTGTTTACCGGTACCGTTAAGGAAAATATAGCATGGGGCAAGGCAGATGCCACTATGGATGAGATAGTGGAGGCGGCGAGAAGAGCCCAAATTCATGAGACGATTATGCGGCTCCCCAATCAATACGATACGATGCTGGGGCAAAAAGGAGTCAACCTGTCCGGAGGACAGAGACAGCGTCTGTCGATTGCCAGAGCATTGGTGCGCAAGCCGAAAATCGTCATGCTCGATGACAGTACGAGCGCTCTGGATACCAAGACAGAGGCAAAGCTGCTGGCTGCGTTACGAGAGTATCCGTGCACACTGTTCATGATCACCCAGAAAATGACGGCGGCATTGTCAGCAGATACGATCATGCTCCTGGAAGACGGGAAGCTACTGGCCAAGGGCAGCCATGAGGAGCTGTGGGAACATTCCTCCCTGTACCGGCGTATCTATCAATCCCAATTCGGAGAGGAGCGGTCGAAGCATGCTCAAGGAATTGATTAGGCCCTTCCAGTATCCAAGAACAGCCATGAGTCGGGAAGCAAGTCCCAACCAGCCCGTCTCTTCCAAAGTTAAACCAAGAGCGAGGAACTGGTCCGCCACATTGCGAAGAATATGGGGTTATTTGTCCCGCAGCAAGGCGAAATTGTATCTTGTGCTTCTAATGGTCATAGCCAGCTCGGGGCTGACCTTGCTGGGTCCTTTTCTGGTAGGCAGAACGGTGGATAACTACATCGTGCTGCAGAACTCCAGCGGACTCCTGTACAGTTTGCTGGGATTGGCCTGTATCTACGTCCTGCAATCCGTTACGGTATGGCTCCAGAACTATTGGATGATCGGGATCGCGCAATCGACCGTTTTCTCTATGCGTTCCCAACTGTTTGAACATCTACACAAGCTGCCCATATCTTTCTTCGACAAGAGACAGCACGGCGAGCTGATGAGCCGGGTAACCAATGATATAGAAAATGTAAGCTCCACCCTGAACAGTTCGTTCATCCAGATTTTTTCCAGTTTATTGACGTTAATCGGAGCGGTTTCCGTTATGTTGTGGCTCAGTCCGCTGCTGACTTTACTTACGTTCCTAGTCGTTCCCGCTATGGTTTACGGAACGAAATGGATCACGAAGAGAACGGGCAGGCTCTTCAAGGAACAGCAGAAGAATCTCGGCGATCTTAACGGCCACATCGAGGAAACCATCTCCGGCCAGCGGATTGTCAAGATGTTCTCGCAGGAGAAGAGAGTCATTGCCGAATTCAAGGAGAAGAATGAACGTATACGCAGATCGGCCTTCTGGGCGCAGACCTTCACCGGGTTCATCCCGAAGGTGATGAACGTACTGAATAATTTGAGCTTTGCGATGATTGCCGGAGTGGGGGGCATTCTGGCTCTTAAAAATTTGATCACGATCGGGGCCATTATCGTATTCGTGGAGTACTCCAGGCAGTTCACCCGGCCGCTTAACGATCTGGCGAACCAATTCAATACCCTTCTGTCTGCCGTTGCCGGGGCGGAAAGAGTCTTCGATATTCTGGACGAAGAGGCGGAGGAGAAGGAGACGGCCGGGTCCGTGCGGCTCACCGAGCTTCGGGGAGAGGTGAATTTCTCGAACGTATCCTTTGCCTATGACAAGGGCGGGGAAACCATCTCTAATGTCAGCTTTCATGCGGCCCCCGGGGAGACGATCGCTCTGGTCGGCCCTACCGGTGCGGGCAAAACGACTCTTATCAACCTGCTGTCCCGGTTTTACGATACGGATAGCGGGGTTATAACGGTGGATGGGATTGATATCAAGAAAGTTCATCGGGCCGACCTGCGGAAGCAGATGGCCTTCGTCCTTCAGGATTCTTTCCTTTTCCAGGGAACGATTCGCGAGAATATCCGCTACGGAAGGCTGGATGCGACCGACGAGGAAGTGGAGGAAGCGGCCAAAATGGCTGACGCCCACTCCTTTATTATGAAAATGCGAAATCAATACGATACGGTCCTTAAGCCGGGCGGCGGCGGAATCAGCCAAGGGCAGAAGCAGCTTCTGTCCATTGCGCGCGCTATTTTGGCAAATCCGGTCATTCTCATCCTGGATGAGGCTACGAGCAGTATAGATACGGTTACGGAAGTCAAAATTCAAGATGCTCTGCAGAGGCTGATGAAGGGGAGAACGAGCTTCGTCATTGCCCATAGGCTGAATACGATTCAGAAGGCGGACCGGATTCTGGTGCTGCAGGACGGCAAAATTACAGAAGCCGGATCGCATGAAGAGCTTCTCCGGCGTCGAGGGTTTTATTATGAGCTGCATAACCGGCTGGTCACCTTCGGCAGCGATGAATAGCGAGCAGAGGTGACCAAGTAATCAGGCTGCCGGTTGGAAATGAAAGTGCCGGGAAAAACCGGGCAAATGGCTAAAGAACGGTTCGGGAATTGAACAAATAGGGGGAGGCTTACCAAGTGATTTTGGAGGTCCTGCCCCAAAGAAGAGCAAAAGTGCAGGTCTTTTAGCGGAGATTCGGCAAATCACGGGAAAGACGGACAAATCTGCAGTTTCTTTCTCCAGCAAAAGCGGAAAATCGGCAAAATCGCCAATTCACCTGCACTTTTGCATGTCTTTCGCCGACTTCAGCTTAAATCCTTCTAAAGACCTGCACATCTGCAGGTCTTCGTTCTTTTGGTCGCGGGACTTCTATAAGACAACAGTTATGGCATCAATAAGTCCGACCAACCTTCATACAGCGCCGCAACGCACGCGTCCTCACAGCGGGACCGAGACCGGCTGCTTCTGACGGAAGAAGACCCATTCCTTATAACCGATTTCCCGGAGCTTTCTCTGAACCAGCTCCCATTCATCGCCTATGCGCGACGGGATATGGGCATCGGAACCGAAGGTGACCGGAACACCATAATATAGCGCCCGTTCCAGAATGTCGTCGGAAGGGTACCATCCTCCGCAATCTTTCGTTTTGCCGGAAGTATTAATTTCGATAGCGACTCCGACATCCCCGATGACCTTCAAGGTTTCCTCTACAGCCTTGGTCGGAAGCTGGGAAAACTGCGGATAAAAACCTTTCATGGCATCGATATGTCCCAGAATCTGAAACATGCCGCTTCGGGCGGATTGCAGGATCAGACGGTAATATTCTTCCTTAGCCTTAATTTTCTGCACATCGTCAAGCTTCTTCCACCGGTTGCGGTTGAAAATGCTGACGCCTCCGGTTTGATGCACGCTTCCTATAATGTAATCGAACGGATACTGCTCATAGATTTGCCGGTAAAGGTCGGCGTGCTCCGGGAAGAAGTCGGACTCAACTCCGAGCAGAATTTCAATCCGGTCTTTATATTCCTCCTTCAGCCTGAGCACCTCGGAGATATAATGGGAGAACTCGCTTTTGGCCATGGCAATGTAAGGCTCCGCATGATCCTCCTCTCTGCCGAAATAAGGAGAGTGGTCGGAAATGCCTATGACGTTCAGTCCTCCTTCTATAGCCGCTTCAATGTAATCGCGAATAGAGCCTTCCGCATGTCCGCATCTTTCGTGGTGGGTATGCAAATCGAATTTCATGTCGCGCCTCCTTCGGTCTACATTTAGAATTTATAAGTTCGAGAACCTGCCAAGTACTCGGAATGTAGGGTTAATATTTGTCATGGAGATGGTTTATTCCGAGCCGATGAAATGAGTTTCCGGCATCCCTTTTAAATCGTTCAAGAATTGTTTGATAGCTGAGCTTAAGTAGCGTCCGGATTTATAGATGACTCCGACCGGATGAGGAGTTTCCAGCTCACTGATATTAACCATTTTAAGTGTGCCCAGCCGAATTTCGTTGGAAATCGACATTTTGGAAATAATCGCCGCTCCCAGATTCAACTCCACCATCCGCTTAACCTCTTCGCTGCTGGACAGCTCCATGACAATCTGCGGATGAATATTCAGCTTTCGGATCAGCTGGTCCACAAATCTGCGAACGGCAGTGTCTGGAGACAGCATAATAAAAGGCAGTCGGTCAAGAGATTCGACAGAGGCATGAGAAGATTTAGCCAATGGGTGATCAGGGGATACCACTAATTCGAAAGTATCGTAATAGAGAATGGAGGTTTCCAGCCCGGGGTTTTTGTCAAACAGATAAGCGATACCTATATCTATGGCGCCGCTTTCGACACTGGACAATATTTGCGAGGTGGGCATGGAATGAATAGTTGTTTTGATAAGCGGATATTGGTCCTGGAAGTAGGAGAGCACCCTCGGCAGGATTTGCACAGCTATGGAGGTGGTCGTCCCCAAATTAATATGACCTTGGGGCTTATGCTCCAAATCCGACAGCTTCTGCTTAAGCTCCTCGACGGTTCGTAAAATTTTATAAGCATGCTCGAGAAAAACCTGGCCGCTGTCCGTTAAGGTGACCGGTTGATTCCGGTCGATCAGCACCGTCTTAAACTCGTCCTCCAAACTCTTGATCTGAGCGGAAACAGCAGGCTGGGTCAAATTCAGGATTTCTCCAGCTTTGCGAAAACTCATCGTCTGCGAAATAGTAATTAAAGTTTCCAATTGATTGATATTCATTCCGCTCTTCGTCCTCCTGTCCAAAGTTAGCGTTCCAAAGAGTCGAGGGGATCATTCAATAATTGTTTATTATCGTTATTATCTGATAAATAAATATTATTTTTCAACAATTTTATTATAAAGGAGAATGAAAAGGTCATCAATCTTTTTAAATATCTGTAGAACAAAAACTCATTTGCAGAGGGAATTCCTGCAGGGGAGGAGGGAACAGTAGGAGGATTTAAAAAAACGAACCGTTCCAAGGCGAAAATTAAACAGCCCCAGTCCCGTAGATTTCAGGACCGAGGCTGTTAATCGATTTTTATCTTTTTTTACTTGGTAGTGGGCGTTGCTTGCGGGGGAGTTCCTCCCCTTGTTTCACGATATATTACCAACCGTCGTTCTGATAAACCTTCCCTGCACCGTCGATTTTTTGCGGCAAGTCGGAATCCACCCAAACGGTAAAAAAGAAGTCTCCGTCACCTACGTCACTCCATTTTCCTACATAAACAGTCTGTGTGCCAAACGGATATTTAAGCTTACCTTTCGTATCGCTACCGAACCATCTTTTTTTCCATAACTCAATATAATAATCCCCGCTTGCATAGTTGTAATTATCTGCATCAGCTTGGGAATTTATTTGGATGTTTTTGCCAGTTGAAGAAAATGTTTTGGATTGAAGTCCAGAGTAAGTAACCCCGGTGAAAGTAAAGCTATAAATCTCTTTTTCGTTAACTGGAGACATTATACGAAATTGAGAATCTGCAAGAGGTTCAGCAACACCTATTGGAGCCCCGGAAGATTTGCTGACTGTCATAGGATTCTGAGTCTCATTAAGTCTATCAACCTTTGCCTCAGAAATAGAAGGAGTTGCATTCACTGAAGCGACGGAGCCTGTAACTAGCGCTAAACACAGGGATGATGACAAAACATACTTGCGAAGTTTCAAATTTTCCACAACCTATCATTTTTTATTCCGTAAATGGAATATTATGGTATAATGATTATATCATAATGGAGGGATTATATGGAAGCAAAAAAACAAAAAAGTATTTTATTGGTAGTAGTATTATTTTTAATTGCTGTAGCAACTGTCTCTATTTATTATTTTTCATCTGCAGGAAAATCTAATGATGAATCATCCTTAGTCTCAATTGAGCAAACTCTATCGAGTTATTTAGAGGGAGTGAAAAACGAAGATATCGATCAAGTAGTGGCAAATCTTCGAGATGTCACATTCAGTGATCGGGAGTCCTTGGTATCGTTTTACAAAAGAAACATACATGAAGTTAAACTCGTCGATTATAAAATATTAAAGGTTAAACTAGTGGATTCTACCAACGCAGAGGCACAAATTAAATTAAACATCGAAAACGAGGGAGAAATAGAACGAAAATTCAATTTGATAAAAGAGAACGACGACAAGTGGTATGTATATTTTAATTTTCAAATCTAAATAGTAAGTTTTGGCGATCATTGGGAACGAAAAATAATTTACAAGCGGAAAACACCGGACAGGGAACAGCCTGTTTTACGGTGGCTTTCCGCTTGTTTTAGCTTTCTAATGTTCCATTGGAATTCCATGATGCTGCAAGGGATGTTTGGATAATGTTAAGATAGGCATGGCAGTCAATCTTACGATACTACGCGATTGAGGTGGTCAAATAAATGAAATTTGGTTTATGTATTGTATTGGATTATCCCCGGCAAGGGAACTCCGAGGCGGGAGGGATGAAGGAATGGATGGCCCGGCTGCAGGCCAAATTGGAGGAGGCCGCCGGCTACGGCTTGGATAGGGTGGAACTGCCGTTAAGCCCGCTCGCCGCACTGGCGGAGCCGGAGTTTGAAGAAGCGGTTTCTCTGGTGAAAACCTCCGGTCTTTCTTGTCCGGTAGTGAATTCTATGATCAGACCCGGCCTGCCGCTTACGGGACCGGAGGTGAACCCGGAGCTGACGGAAGCCTATCTGGAGTCCGCCTTTCTTCGGGCTGCGCGATTAGGAGCCGGAACGGTGATTCTGGGCGCGGGGCAAGCCCGGAATATCCCGCAAGGCTTCGATAAAGAAACCGCAGCGGAGCAATTCGAAGCCTTCCTTCATCAATGTGAAGCTCACGCGGCGAAGCATGAGTTAATCGTGGCGATTGAACCGCTTAATCGTAAGGAATGCAATTGGATCAAATGGGTGGAGGAAGCGATCGAACTGGCCGCCGGTCTCTATTTGCCCCATATTCGTGTCGCGGCGGATTCCTACCATATGCTGATGCAGAGAGAGGAATACGACATCCTGGAAGAAGCCGTGGAGATGGGGCTGCTGGCGCATGTTCATCTCGCCGATCGGGACCGGAGACTGCCGGGCTGTCCTCTTGTGGAGAAAGGCGCCGATTTCAAACAATTGCTGGGAACACTTAAACGGTCCGGTTACGCAGGAGAAGCTTCGTTGGAATGTGCACCGGAACAGAATTCTTCATTGACCATCCCGCAATCCCTTGAGTATTTAAACAAACTATGGGATGAACTATGAGCAAGGGGCTGTCTCTTTAGGCGGTTTCCGATTTTTCAAGCACCACCTGGGAGTCTGATGCATATCAGGCTATAAGGTTGGCTGGGTGCACTGCAAAGCCTGCGACAGTACATCTTTTTGCTTCTTGAAATAGGGATTCAGCCATTCGGCAAGAGAATTCCTGTATTTTCGCAGCAATTTAGGTTCGCCCAATCGCCAAGGGAAGGGAAACTCATCAGCACTCACCAAGTCGGGCTGGCAGCTAAAAAAGGACCCCATTTCCGCTCCATAGTGGGATTTGAGGTCCTTTTTGGCTTCATTTCTTTATAGGATGTTCCGTTTTATGCGAATTTGAGACAGTCCTTGAAATACATCATTAACTGTCAATCAGTTCAAGGCGAACGCAGAAGCGGATCTCGCGGCCTACGGTTTCGGCCCAGATTTTGCCGTCATGGTTTTCCACAATGCTCTTGGCGATGGCCAGTCCGAGTCCCGAGCCTCCGGTCGAGGACGTTCTCGAAGCGTCAATGCGGTAGAATCTTTCGAACAGCTTGTCCAGCTCATCTTCCGGAATGGGGTCTCCATTATTGATGACACATATATGAGCATATCCTTCTTCTCTGGTCAAACGGACAGACACCACACCGGGCTTGGAGCTGTATTTAATGGCGTTGGTCAGTAAATTTTCGAACACCCGGATGATTTTGTCCGCGTCGATATGCGCCATAAGCTTCTCAGCGGGAAGATGACGTTCCAGCACAAGCTCGTTCTCTTCCGCATAGCTGACCGTTTCTTCCAGAAGCTGTTCGATCAATTCATTCAGGCAGACCCTTTCCTTGGCGAGGCTGACTCCGTGATTGGACAGCTTCGTGTATTCAAACAGGTCGTCAATCAGTCCCTTTAACTTTTCCGATTTGCTGGCGGCGATATTCAGATAAGTCTCCGCTTGCCTTTCGTTCTCATAATTTTTATCTTTAAGCAGCCGCAAATAGCCGATAATGAGAGTGAGGGGAGTGCGCAGATCATGGGAGACATTCGTAATGAGTTCGTTCTTGGTGCGCTCCGCCAGCCTTTCTTCCTCAATCGTTCGCTGCAGTTCCTTCGCCATGTGGTTGATGTTGTCCGCCAGCGAGCCCAGTTCATCGGAGGACTTATGCGGGACCCTGTAATCCAGATTGCCCTTGGAGATTTCCAGCAGCCCCTGGGCAAGCTCCTCCACGTCCTTCATCTTTCGTTTCGTCAGCCAGTAGAACAAACCTATGAATGCGGCAACTGCGGCTATTAGCGGAATCGGACTGGAACCCGGGTCATATTCAATTTGCGGGCGCGGAATCCCGCTTACTACCAGATAAGCCTTCTCGCTAACCAAATCAATCGGAAAAAAGGAGATGAATTCCTTCGAAGTATTATCGTTATAAATACGTTCATTCATCGCATTGGAGATGAGGTGGTGAACGTCGACTTGGGTTTCCGTTGTATTGGGGGTCTTATACAGCACTTTCCCGTCAAGAGATAGGATCAGCATTTTATAGGAGCTGTATTGGACCATATCCTCTATAATGGGCTTGACTTCATCCTCAGATATTCCCGAAAGCTTATATTGCAGCCGGGTAACGATACTTCTTGCCTCTCTTTCAATCTCTGCCTTGCCCTCGGTATAATCAATCCGGGCAACTTTATTATACTGGTCGAAAAAGGTAGCGCTCAGGCTGTAAGTGAGCATCGAGACGAGAAGACAAATGACGAAGGTGACGATCAACTGCAGCCGGATGCTCTCCTGAACTTTATTGACGCCCTGGATCAGCATTTTAAAGGAGAAGCGGAAGATGTCCCCGATCCAATTAAAAGGAAAAATCCGGCCAAGCCATTTGAACGGCGTGAATTTAATTTTCAATTTTATAGCCGACCCCCCACACTGTCTTTATAAATCGGGGCTTTCGGGGATTGTCCTCGATTTTCTCCCTTATTTTTCGAATATGCACCATCACCGTATTTTCCGACTCGAAGAAAGCTTCCTTCCAAACCCGCTCGTATATTTTCTCAATACTGAAGACCATGCCCCGGTTTCTGGCCAGCAGCTCCAGAATGGAAAATTCCCGCGGAGTAAGCTTGACCTCACGTCCGTCGACTTTGACCTCATGGGTAGCTACATTGATGGTAAGATCATCGATCTCTATCTCCTCTGCCTTGGCAGCGGAGGGGGTGTTCAGCCTGTTGTAGCGTCTGAGCTGGGATTTGACCCGCGCCATAAGCTCAAGCGGATTGAACGGCTTCGTCACATAATCGTCCGCTCCCATGCTGAGGCCCGTGATCTTGTCCATGTCCTGGCTCTTCGCCGACAACATGATAATCGGCATGTTCCTCTGCTCGCGGATTTTCAGACAGGCCTGAATGCCGTCCATCTTGGGCATCATGATATCCAGAATAATGAGATCGACAACATGGGACTCTAATATGTTCAATGCTTCCAGGCCGTTATAGGCTTTAAGAAGCTGATAACCGTCATTTTTTAAATAAATTTCCAGCAGATCAACTATTTCTTTTTCATCGTCGACAAGGAGTATTGTTTCTTTTGCCATACATGCTTGCTCCTTCCGTTCAGGACCTGCTGAATGATGGCCTGGCTCAGGACGAAAGCCAATTCACCCAGCAGAATGCCTGCGAACACATCCAATATTACATGCTGTTTAATAAACAGCGTCGATAAAATAATAAGCACCGCGGTAACGATAGTAAACAGCCGCAACCCGAAGCCCCGAATCGAGCTTGCCAGCAATCCCCTCATGACCAGATAGCTCGTCAGCACATGAATGCTTGGAAGACAGTTGAACGGCTGATCCGACCAATAGATGAACCGGACCAAAGCGGTTAACCAATCATCTCCGGTTAGCTCCGGGCGGGGGGCCGCCGTTTGGTAGAAATAAAAAATAATATAGCAAACGATAAGTCCGATATGAAAGGAACCCAGCGTCCGGAAATAGGTCATCCGGTCCTTCGCACATAATAATACAAGGACGAAAATAATAAAAGCATACCACGCGATATAAGGCAACACGAATATTTTCAAGAATGGAATGCGATGGTCCAATGCCGTTGTCAAATAAGTCACTCCGCGCCCAGGATGATTAAGCAGCGGGTAGACGATGTTCAACAGCGGAATGGTCAGCAGCAGCAGAAGCGGCTTGAAGTTGCTGCGAAGCCATCCTTGCTGCCGGCGAGCCGAAGGCCTTTCCAATGGAAGCTGCAAATTCAGGTCCCCCTTTATTTTTTTATTTTGGATCTCCTTGTTCATTATAGGAATCATTTCTTAAGACAGAATAGGGAATAGTCTTAAAAAAACCTTAATAGTGTCTAAGTGCTTTGAACGAGAGTTATTTGGTATACAGGGGCTTGACTCAGCGTAAATACGCTTCCCGAAGAATGTCCCGGGCTGCTGTCCCCGCCGATCTTAACCTCATTCGATTCATCTTATGCCGCCGTCGGCGCTTAATAAAACCGGCAACCGGCACATTTCGATCAGTCATTGCTTGCATCCCTCAATGACTCCTACTCTGTTAGACGATTCTTCCCGACAATTAGTTTCCATTATTTGAAGAAAGCAGTCTCTATATCGAGACTAACTTCCGCCTGGCCGAGACGATCATCCGGAAACGAACCGTTCGATTCGAGCACTTATCATTTGATTCTGGACGACAGCGGGAAGGTGAACCTACAGCGATGCTGGCCAAATATCCTAAGGTCGTCTATTTTTCCGGCCATACTCATTTACAACTCTCTTGCCCGAATATATATTATGAAGAGATCAATGTCTTCATCGGCTCTTCATCGGTCCGTAATCCTTTCGATCAAGAATCGGTACCGCTGTCCGGAAGCATCAGCGAAAGTCTCTTCATTGAAGTGGACGATCAGCAGGTACGCATTCGAGGGAGAAGGCATGATTTGCGCCGCTGGGCGGACGGAGTTGATTTCATCCGAACCGCGGAGCGGTTGGCGCCAAGGATAGATAGGAGGCGGGGGAATGAGCAGCTATAAATTGCTAGCGCTCGATATGGACGGAACGTTGCTGGATCATGAGCATTCGATTTCACAGGAGAACAGGCGTTGGATAGCAAAAGCCCGCGAAGCAGGGATAACGGTCATGCTGGCTACAGGACGGAACCTTCCATCCGTCATGCCATATTTTCAGCAATTGGAGCTTGACGGACCGTTGGTAACCGTGAATGGAAGCGACGTTTGGCTCAGGCCGGGCGAGCTGCTGCAGCGTACGCTGCTGCGGCCGGAGGCGGTGCCGGAGCTTGTGCGGTTAGCGAGGCATTGCGAAGTGAAATTCTGGGGCCATGCCGTGGAAGGAACCTTCAGGCAAGACCGCTGGCCGGACCAGGAGGAGGCGTTTCAGTGGTTCAGTTTTGCCGTGCATTCTGAGAACAAGGAGCATCTGGAGTGGATTCGCAGGGAATCCTCGAGGATCGGAGCCTTTGAAATTTCTAATTCCCATCCCTGCAATCTGGAATTCAATCCTCCGGGAATTCATAAAGCGAGCGGAGTCGGCAAAGTATGCGAAATGCTTGGAATCAGCATGGACGAGGTGATTGCTGCGGGTGACAGCATCAATGACCTCGCTTTGATTCGTGCAGCCGGTCTGGGCGCGGCTATGGGCAACGCGCAGGAGGAAGTGAAGAGAGCCGCGGATACTGTTGCCCCGGCGAATACCGAGGATGGCGTAGCCGTTCTAATCCAGAGGTATATATTCGGCCTGGAGTGATCTGTTGAATAGCGAACGACTGCCGCTTAACAAAAAGGAAAAAAGCCTTCGACCCTTCTAGCTAGGATATCGGAGGCTTTTTCTTAGATTCGGGTAGGAATAAGAATGCCGTACAAATTCGGATGCAGGCGCGCCAAATACAGGCAGAGGCCTACAAGGCAAGCACTGATTACAATCCAGGCGATTTCTTGTCCTTTCCAGCGGGGCATCCGGTAATACCGATGCTTGCGGTTGCGAATTTGAAAGCCCTTGGAATCCAGAGCGTTGGCGATAAGCTGAACTCTCTTTAACGAGGTAAAGATCAAGGGAATGATCAAGGCCGCATATGCCTTCAGCTTGGTGAACAGGCTGCCACGATCCCATCGGACCCCCCGGACCATCTGCGCTTCCCGGATCGTCGCCAGATCATTCTTGACGAGGGGGATGAAGCGAAAGATGAGCGAGATCAGGAAGCCGATGGAGAAAGGAAGGCCGATTCCTTTCAAGGCCATGGCCATTTCCCGCGGAGAGGTTGTAAATAAATAGAATACCGACAGCATCACAAGGGTAGCGATACGTAATCCCATGCCTATCGACCATAATATTCCCGTATCCGTTATCTGAATCGCATATCCGATCCAAGGGATCGTGCCTTCCCAATATGCATTTCCCACCCGGACAAACAGCAGCCAGGAAACTGCAGTGAAGACGGAGGAAATGCCCCCCAGAATAAGAAAGGTCCGGAAGAGCGAACGCGTCCAGCCGATTCGGGACACGAGCAGCAGGTGAAGCAGAGCTACACCGGCCAAATATCGGGGATCTTGAAAGATCAAGGCCAGGCTGCCGGCCAGAAGAAATAGAAGCAGCTTGGCGCTGGGATGCATTCCCGCCATTGTTCGGGAACTTGGCGCTGCTGACGGTACTGCAGAATGTACAGGGTTACTCATGTTCATCTTCCTTTGCCGCACGCTGTTGTAAACCCTCCAGGGTGAGCGGGAGAGGACTGGACCATCCGCAGCCCAGCGCAAACCGGGTTACCGATGGAGGCTCTACCTGCGCTTCAGCCAGAACATCCGGCTTGGCGAATACCTCTTCCGTACTGCCATCCTCTATAATCACTCCCTGCCGGAGGACGATGACGCGATGGGCATAGCGGGCAACAAGACGCATATCGTGGGTCACCATCAGGATAGTGTGTCCCTCTTGGTTTAACTGTTCGATGAGCGACATCATGTCCGTGACGCCGCGGTGATCGAGACCGGTGGTAGGCTCATCGAGCACAATCACCTGCGGCTTCATGGCAAGCACGGAGGCGACGGCAATCTTCTGCCGTTCCCCTTTGCCGGCAAAATAAGGCTCTTCCGCGCGTGCTTCATTCAATCCGACGGCAGTCAGAGCTTCGGTTACCCGGTTCTCCACTTCCTCTTCCGACAGCCCGAGATTTCGGGGCCCGAAGGCGACCTCATCCCAAATGGTGGATTGAAAAATTTGGTGATCCGGGTTCTGGTAGCAGTAAGACACCGTGGAAGATAAATCGGAAATAGCCATTGAAGCCGTGTCCCGTCCATCTACATACACTTTGCCGGAGGTCGGCTTGTACAAGCCGTTGCAATGCTTGGCCAGCGTTGTCTTACCTGAGCCGTTGCCGCCGATCAACGCAACCGATTCCCCGCGCCTTAGCGAGAAATGGATATCTTTCAGCACGGGCCGGCCCGGGTGATATTGATAATGAACATGCTCGAAGCGAAGGATGGCTGTCATACGCCCGATCCCTCCTTTGCCCGGAGCGACCGGTACCAGCGGACCGCTTCTTCTACGGATAAGGGGGGCGTAACCGGTACGCTCTCTTGCCTCCGAAGCCCGTGATGGAAGCTGATTAGATCCGGGACGTAGATGCCGGAAGCCTCAAGCAGCTCGGTCATAGCGAAGAACTCTCCGGCCGGGGCATCCACGGTAATAGCCCCGTTGCCCAGCAGAATCATTCGGTCGCAGAATTGAGCCAGCTCCTCCGTTGCATGAGACGATACGATAATCGTCATTTCCCGCTCCAGCTTCAACTGCTGCAGCAGTGCAAAAACCTCTCTGGCGCCTAACGGATCAAGCTCGGAGGTCGGCTCGTCCAGGATGAGAATGGGTGGTGAAACCGCCAATGCGGAGGCGATGGCCACCCTCTGCTTCTCCCCTCCCGACAAATCGAAAGGAGAGCGCCGTTCAAATCCGGACAAACGGACCCGCTCCAGCACTCTTGGAATGATCCGATCGATATCTTCATCGCGGTATCCCCGATTTTCCAACGGAAAAGCGATCTCTTCCTCCACCGTCAAACCGATGAATTGAGTCTCGGGGTCCTGGAAGACGATTCCGATCTCCCCTTCCGCCAGGCGGGTTCCCGAGAATTCCCCTTCGTAATTGGAGGGAATCAGACCGCTTAGGGCGAGAAGAAGCGTCGTTTTACCGGCTCCGGACGGTCCGGTCACCCCTACGACCTCTCCCCGGCGGACTCGCAGATGGATCCCGTTCAAAGCCGGATGGCTGCGGTCCTCATAACGCCAGGAAACATCTTCGAGTTCAAGAATCGGTTTCTCCTCACGCATTGTTGACTCCTTGATTATTTACTGTCGATCCGGAGGTCCGAATGGGCAGACCGCGGTATAGGCCGGCTCTCTTGACGAAAGGATGGAGCAGTCTCAGCAGCACCGGACCAAGCACTCCGGTGGCGATAGCCTGGTTAGCAAACACAATCGGCGTGAAGGCAGTGGCAATCTCAACGGGAGTAAAGCCGAGAAGCACATTCACCCAGATCGATCCGGCTATGATACCTGAAGCGAGTATGACCACGAAGAAATAATATTCAACGACGCTTCGTATGGTTTTCAGAAGGGGATGGCTGACGAACAACAACCCGAGAAAACCGCCCAGAAAGTTAATGATAAAACCGACGATCAGCTTATGCGGCAGCGGATCGCCTATGATCAGATCGTTAATGAGATTGCCGAAGGCGAGACCCAGGCAGCCGGGCAATCCAAACAGCATTCCGAATACCGGTTGTAGGGCGTTGGCCGGACGAACCGGAACGGAAGGAATCAATTTAATGTTCGCCAGCGTCATGAGAGCAACCGCGTATAATGCAGCGAGTACGACGACCAGCACATAGTCTACGGTTGTCCATTTCCGCCGGAATATGGCAGCGAACATGGCAGGACCTCCTGATTAAGCAATAGTTTTGATGTCTCTATCAATCTTAAACCTATCCAGTCTGGCTGGCAATATGATCTTTTTCCAAGCAAGCACCTTGCGAGCGGCTGAGTAAGCGGCCTGCCGGGGTTCCGCATCGTTAATGAGGGCCTATTCGGTTTTATAGCTCTTCTTACTCGGGCCATCTCTATGCTGTAAGGACATGGACCTGGAATAGTAGGCTGGTGCTAATGATTTGGTTCAAATGTCTATTTCTTATCTAACTAAACGATCACACAGCCATTCACCGTGACGGGCACATACAGTATTTTGAGGTGAATTCGATTGAGAACAAAAAACTACAATAGCGCCACCATAGTTGGTAAGCTGAAAGTCTATTATTATTTGGCAGCGAATCACCAGGTCAGCAAACATCTCCCTTACACCACTTCTTTCTCGAAAAAAAATCTTAAACGAATGACCGAATCGTTCCGGTGCTTGTACATTAAACCTAACGTAGGTTCCCTAGGTATCGGTATCTATAAGCTGGAAACGGATGACGAAGGATATCTGCTTCGTTCCAGGAAGAGAACCAGAAGGTTTACAGACATTCATTCGTTATACCGCCATCTGCTTAATGTAAAAAAGAAAAAACTGCTTATTCAACAGGCTGTCGGTTTGGATCGGGTGCAGGGGAACCCTTATGATTTACGCGCCATGGTTCAACGTAAGCCCAAAGGCAAGTGGACGTGTACCGGCGTTATCGCCAAAGTGGGCAAGCCGAATAAAATCGTCACCAATTATCATCAAGGCGGCAGGCTGGTCAATATGAGCAAGCTGTTCAGACAGCTTCAGCTTTCCCCGGAGGAAGGGGAGGAAAGATTGGCACTAATAAGAAAGACCGCGCTTCAAATTGCCCGCGTACTGAGCAAGAAGAAGTCCGGCATGCGGGAGATGGGGATTGATTTCGCCGTTGAAGAGGAGAGCAAGCAGCTGTTCGTACTGGAGGTCAATTCCAGACAGCCCCAATTTGCCCCTATTAGAAAGGTGGACCGGGCTATGTACAATAGGGTCATGTCATATGCCCGGGCATACGGAAGAAAGCATGGGTAATTTCGCTTGATGGAAGTTAGCGGGCAAGGAAGAAGCCGCCGCTTGACTTCTTAAACCTTAAATGATCTGCGTTATCGCCATGGTCACACAATCTCGTTATCGTTTCGCGGCAAGGCGTTCAAAGAGCTCCAGCAGATCGCGGCACACCAGGTCTGGTCGGATGGCTGAGCCGGCGATCAGCTTGTCCGCTTGATCGGGTGTCACGAGACCGGTCAAAACCAGCGCAGTCCGGCATCCGGCCGAGATTCCTCCTTGAATGTCGGTCCGAAGGTTATCTCCCACAACCCAGGCTTCGCCGGCGGGAATGCCGAGTGCTTCGACGGCCATCTCGAGCAGAATGGACGATGGCTTGCCGATAACGACCGGCTCGGCTTCGCTCGCCATCCGGATGGCTGCCGCCAGGGAACCTGCTCCCGGCCGGAAGCCGCCTTCACCGGGCAGCAGATGGTCCGGGTTCGTCAGGACATAAGCGGCGCCGTTCCGAATGTGGCGGACGGCCGCCTCGAGCTTGGAGTAACTGAACTGCCGATCGATTCCCTGAAGGACGAATTCAGGTTCTTCCCCGGTGACCACGAGGCCTGCCTCATGAGCGGCATGCAGCAGACCTTCTTCGCCGATGACGAAGGTGCGTGCCCCCGGCTGCCTTCCGGAGATATAGCGGGCCGCGGCCTGAGCGGAAGTAAGGACTTCGTCCGGCCGAGCTTCAACACCGGCTACGGAACGCAGGTGTTCCGCGACCTGCTCCGGCCGCCGGCTGGAATTGTTGGTGGCGTAAACGAAGGGAAAGCCGGCTTCCCGAAGCCGTTCGATAAACTCGGCCGCTCCCGGTATGGGACGGGTTCCCACGTACATAGTGCCGTCCAAATCGATGATAAATCCCGGTTTGTTATGCATATTAAGCCCTCCTCAGAGCATTATGGCAGATGGATGAGAAAATATCTTTAGCTACTTAGCCTAAGGTAGCATGATTCCGCGATAGAGATCAATGGATACGCAGAGTCAAAGTAGGTCTTGCCATAGATTGGAATATCGCTTATAGTAGAGACAAATCCAATAAACCGTGCGGAAGAACCGCCCTTATTCTCGAATGCGAGTATAGGGGCGGTTTGTTTATTTTGGCCGCACTGAACTCTCCGTTAAGCTTTTCCTCAAATGAGGATTTACTAGTTAAATTTGTCAAATTAGGAGGAATGAACTATTTGTTTGTAGAAATTGTTATAGGTATAAAAGCCTAATCGGCCGTAGGCTGCCCTTTCTTTGGATCCTATTGGAAGCCTGTTTTAGGCCATATTATAGCATTCACAATAATCATTGGAGGTTTGAAACATGAAAACAATTCCATTCAAAAACAAATTCATTACCGTTGGCGTAGCCGCAGCATTAATGATGACGGGATGCACCAATCATTCGTCCTTGCTTGCCGCAGGCAAAGAGGAGCCGCAGGAAGAGAGAACAGGCGCTGTAAAGGAGGCTAAGGCCCCGGTTCAAGTTTACTTGTCGGATATTAAAGGCCACTGGGGTGAGCAATCGATTCAGCAAGCGATAGAGGCCGGTTATGTGGACGGCTATGAGGATGGAACGTTTAGGCCGGATCGCGACATTACACGGGCTGAGTATGTAACGATGGTTACAAAAGCTATGGGCTTAGATCCATTGAACAAGGATAGTGACAATCAATGGTACGATCCCTATATTTCGGCTGTTGTTAATGCCGGTTATCACCGGTACTCGGACTTTAATAACGGAACATGGGATACCCCGATTAGTCGGCTGGAAATGGCCAGAATTGCCGTTCGGGCGGCCAATGAAGAACTGCAATCTGCAGAAAATCAAAGCAGTGACGAAGAATTGATGTTCCTGGCGACCAAGACTGGGCTGATCACCGGAATGGCCGATGGCCAGTTAGGGAAAGAGGAAACGGCTACTAGGGCGCAATCGGTGACTATTATTCAACGCATCCTGGATTTGAAGGAAGGCAAGGAGCTGGAAGTCGATAAGCGGGCAGCCAGCTACGCCGAGGTTGAGTGGCGCAATACGAATATGGAGTCGATTTTGGGAGTTCTACCAGAAGGAGAGTTTCCGATGAATTTGTCATACGGAGCCGAGGTAGATGTTACATTGAAGCAAGTATTGGTGGTGGATATGGAAGATCCGGATGCGGCATTTAGATCTTGGTTTCCAAGAGTAGAGAAAAATAATGGTGACCTGCCCGATCATGATTATTTGATTGCAATGGAATTCCAGGCGACCAATAACACTCTTAGAGAAGGATATTGGGATTTTAGTCAGTATTTTGGGCCGGGGTATCACTTTATTCTGGCTTATTCTTACTCGGATCATCCTACCCCTGTGACCTATTTTCAAACTTATCTTATGAGTAAACAATTTAATGAAACCGGTTGGATGTTTATGACTATGCCTAAAACAGAGGTAGAAGATAGGATTTCTACTGGAGACTTTTGGATCGATATATCTAACAGATATGAACCTCAAAAAGGCTTTAATTATTTGACAAAGCCAATGAGGGAATAAGGTGATATAGACGTGAAAGTAAAGAGGTTTTTTAAACCAATCATTGCAGTTCTATTAACCCTACTTTTGTTAAGTAGTATTTTACTACTTTTTCCTAGTGGAAAACTGCAAGCAGAGTCTTTAGATATCCAATTTGGTGGATCTGAGGTAATTATAGACAACGTAAAATATTCCTATCTTCCTTCGAGTACTCTTTCCGGACTAACTGTAAATCTAAATTTCGGTAATCGGGAGATTGATTATTGGGAAATCGAAGTGAACGGAACCAAAACCAAAAACGGTGGAACATTATCTGGGAATGTACTTACGCTTCCTAACGTTAAAGGTATTGAAAAACAAGTTGCCAACAAAACGGAAACGAATCCAGGGCACTATATTTGGCGAAATGCTGCAGGAACCCATTGGCAAACACAAGGAGAGCGAACAGCAAAATACTCCTTTCCTGGAAGTTGTGTGAAGAATGGTGTATCCGATTGCCCGGGACCTTTTCCCAGCCATCTTCCCTATGATTTGCAGTTTCAGGGCAAAGCCGTAACGACCGCTTATGAAGTGGATTCTCCAAGTCTATATTACCTAGATGAGAGTATGATTAGAAACCCGGCTGGTAAAACGATACCCGTATCCGCAGTAGTACCAGAAAGTATTCGTATTATTAAAGAAAAATCATCAATTATAACCCCTGAGGTAGTTATTCTTGAAACCGGAGGAGTTTCAGAAGGGGCATTACCGGGCAAAGGGATGGTACGGGTTGCAAAGATGCTAGATGGGAACAATAATCAATCACCTAGAGACTATACTATAATTCCTTCAGATACTCCAATTACTGGACATACCCAAGGCCGCAACTACAAAATGGAGATCAATGCCTTCTGGCAAGGGATCTCCTATGAATATAGCGGTAAAGTGACGGTGTATTTGAAGCCAACAGAGAAACCCGATTTAGGTAGCCTTGACTTCAAGACTTTGGTGGATTGTATTGCTTTAAATGTGGAGACACCGTTTGAGTTTTCCTTTAGTAACGGTGGACGAGCCATCGATACGCCGTTTACGGTTGAAGTGTGGGTCGCCGGCCAGCTCCATAAGACGTTTAATTATTCGAAGATGGGATCCAATCAGACGATCAAGGAGCAGTTCACGTATAAGTTTACCAATGAACGGTCCACCGAATTTGTCATCAAGCTCGATCCGGATAACCGCATCACCGAAGAAACGAAGTCTAATAATGAGATCAAGAAACTGTATGCGGCCAGCCGGCATTGTGACGACAATCCGATTGAAGAAAAGGAGATTACCGGGGATTTTGAAATTGTACCCGGCAAAATTCAGTTCCGAGATTCCTTTACGCTCAAGCCGAAAAATATTGTGGTGAAGGGAACCGGCTGTGAATACGTCAGCCATAAATTCCGGTATTATCAAAATGGGTGGAGCGTAGAGGATACGCCACTCGTTAAAGGAAAAACCCAAAATTATGTCCAAAGATACCCTTATTCCCTACAAGTGGGAACGGTTCAAGTGTACATGCAGATACAAACGACCTGCGGAAATTCCGACTGGATCGGGCCGAAGCCGTTGGAGATTGAAACGAATCCGGATAACCGGCCGCCTGTGTTCAGTATCGGTTGGTTTCAGCAAGGGGATTATTATGGTTTTATTCCTTCAGCCACCATTGTCGTCAAGGATTCCTATGTGAACCTACGGGTTATCCAAAATCCGACAACCAATCCACCCGAGCCTTATGATCCGGACGGGGACCCAATCGAATACTATTTCCACTTCGAAGATAGTAAGAGTTCATGGATTCGCGGATTGCCGGATTATTACCAGCTCTGGCCCGGAAATACGGAGTTCAACAATCTAAAAGCTACAGAGCTGGGAACACATGAAATCATGGCGACCGCAACGGATCCCCAAGGAGCTTCTTCAACCAGCAAGGCGATGATTACGGTGGTCGAGCCTAACCCGATCCCCATCATAACTGCACCTGATTCCGTAGTTGAGGGACGTCCCGTGAAGCCACCGATCCATGGGGAAAACAGTTTTACGTATGTTCCCGGGCGAACCATATCCAAGCACATTTGGGAAAATAGACGGGATGTGTACCCGAAGCCGGGGATTGAAACGATCACCTTGGAAGTGGAAGACAATACCGGATTGCGTTCTTTACCCGAAAATAAAGCCATTCATAAGCTTGTGGTGAAGGAAGATTTGCCGCCGGTTCCCAAGCTGGCCTATAACTCTATCGGACTCCGGAATACACCGCTGCCGATTAAGAACGAAACATATAGTCCGGATGGTGACGCTATCGTTGTCAATGATCTGTATGTGGCCTATGATTCCAACAATGACGGCAAGTGCAACGAAGCGGACTTCCGGAAAATAGGCTCTGGCGGTGGAGTGGTGAACTACACCGCAGATAAAGTAGGGAAATATTGCCTGAAGGTGTATGCCGAGGAGGATTGGGGTAAACATGCGACCGGATACTTTTCCTTTGAAATCGTGAATCAGGCACCCGAGGTCAGTTTTACGCCGATTGGCATTTCGACCGAGCCGGAACCGATTGAATCCACTGTTTATCCGGCAAGCGATTTTATGACGAATAAATGGGTGAATACTTCTTTAGACGAGCCGAGCATTTTAAAATATTGGTCCGCAACTCCGGATGGACTGCTTGTAACAACGCCGATTATAGCCCAAAAACCGAATCAACTTCAGAAAGACCTTAACGGTTATATATCTTTACCTGTTTCTTCAGATCAGATCAAGACGCCTAAGAAACTCCCTAAACCCTACTACAGTAGGGACTTAAGAAGTCTTGCGTATAGTTTAGGTGGAGATAGATATATTATGCACGTTTGGGAGGGTTATAATAGCGTTTACTATTTAGTAGATCCAAGTGGCAACCAAACCAAATTATTCGAGGGTGGCTATTCTGATAACCATATGATTATCAGAGAAGATTTGGACCAAATAATGTTCTATTTTCGGAACTACTTAGGTTGGGTTATGGATAGGTATTATTCCGATCTTCGGGATTATGCGCTGTATCGAATTTCAGACTTGGCAAGAGGTAAGGTAGAGCCCTTAGAGACATCGCACGTTTCTATACAAGAAACCAAATACGGGGAAACCGTCACTGTGGACGGGAAGATTCTAAAATTCTCTGACGGAACTGGAACGTATGATGCCGACAGCTTCTTGAAGTTTAATAGTGATGTCAAAAAAATTGACTTGTCTAACCGCAGAATATATTCCTATTCTTATGATAACTTAGTGACCCCTTATAAGGTTGAAAGTTATTCGAATGTACCTGCTGCTGACATGCAATATAGTAATCCTAAACATCCCGATTATCTTCCTGCTTATTTGAATACTGATATTCAGGATTCCAGGGGAAATAAGTACAGCATTGTTAATGCACATTTAAAAGATACGAATAGAGGGTGGGTAGGATACTTAGTCCGCTGGGATGGATACTCTGGCAAGCCTCAGGTTCTTACTGAACTTGAAGATGTTTCTTATCTCGGAGCAAGTATCTGGAGTAAGGTCCAAGAAGATAGGTATCTTATAATCCACTGGAAAGACAAGTACCACCAATACGACCTTGTTACCGGAAGCCTCAGACAAGTAGATTATCGTCCTCCCACTCTCCCCTATTGGGGAGGAGTCAATGGTATTGGGATTAGAACCGACGTGATTAGGGATCCTTATGATGATGAGCGGATGGGAGAGAAATATAGAGTCGTTGACCGAAAGTCGGGAAGGGTATTATGGGATCTTCCTTTTAGTTCCGGAAGGTACGGTATTCAGGGATATGAGTTTGTGGTAGGCAGCTATTATTTCCCGGAAGAAGCTACACTATACCCATTTGAGTATAATGGAGAGCAACCACCTGACCATAACGAATGGCAGACCAATGGGCAGTTGATAAATGCCCAAATGCCTCCTTTGGCCAACGGAACGATTGCTTGGAGTCAGAAGGTTGCATATCAAGAATTCGATCATTTACCAACGGGAATGAGTTTCCGGATTCAAAACCACAAGAATATGTATCGGGTAGAATCCACTAATTCTAAGCTAAAACTAATCAAAATCGTCAATGGAAGGAAACAGACCCTTAAAGAAGTCACTCATTTCATTCCCGATAATACTTGGACCGGCTACAAAGTCGATATGCGCGGCAGCAGTCTGAAGGTGTATGAAAACGGGGTGCCAATCATTGAAGTCACGGATGGCACATTCACCCGAGGTACATTCGGCCCGTATTCCGTTCATGATACGGTTGCTTTTAAGGGGATTTCCTCCCGGATGATGCCTGCCGGAACGGATAGCGAAGTCAATGGTTATGCCATTGTCGATACGCAGGTGACTTATGATTCGACATACATTGATTTTGAAAATGACCCGAAAATTCCGGACAAAACGGAATGGAAGACAGAACATATTAATACAACAATGTTCTTGAATATCGGGGATGGCAAGAGTGGGTTGTCTGCGTTTCATAATTCCGTCCGGAAGACGCCGGTTCCGGTTTTCGATAAGGTAGGACTGTACCGGATTTCGTATCGGGAAATGGACGATCCTCATCCCAATTATCGTTATCCGAGCAATGTGTTCGGCCAATACCGGAAGTACTCGGATTTTGATATCAAAACGCTCATTGTCCATCGGAGGCCGATAGCGAATTTCACGGCCAGCATCAACAATAACAACCTGGTGGTTTGGAATGAGCGCAGCTACGATCCGGACCGCTGCTACAGCTTCGGAAACTGTCAGGCGGCTTATGCAGGCAATCACGGGATTTACCAGAAGAAATATTATTACGTCACACCTAGCGGCCAGACTGTCCAAGGAAAGCTGCAAAG
The DNA here is from genome assembly GCF_051966115.1 of Paenibacillus sp. SAFN-117. Classification (NCBI taxonomy): domain Bacteria; kingdom Bacillati; phylum Bacillota; class Bacilli; order Caryophanales; family Paenibacillaceae; genus Paenibacillus; species Paenibacillus sp. SAFN-117. Next base: position 23,015 of record NZ_JBQCLK010000012.1, on the reverse strand, counting down.
GCCAACGGAAGAAGGAGTCTATACCCTTGGATTAGCTGTAGCTGATGAATACCGGGCATGGAGCGACTGGTACGAGCAGGATATCGTTGTGAAGCAGCCTGTCGCGGCCAATCGACCTCCGAGCGTGACCTTAACCTATCCGAACGGAAGCAAGGCAAACCCGACATATGTGCCTACCGTGACACCAACGATTAAATGGAATCAAAGCGATCCCGATCCCGGTACGGTCTTTGAACTGTTTGACGTTCAGATTAAAGATGAATGGGGTCGAATTTTCCTCAAGAGGACAGGATTAGTCCAGAACACGACAGCTGCTTCGAATCAGTGGACGCTAGATGTTGCTCTGGAGCAGGGGCAGAAGTATGAGGTGCAGGTACGAGTCACGGATGGCCAAGACTATTCTCCGTGGTCCAACATCGGCTGGATGATCACGAATCGTCCTCCGGCTGCTCAGATGACCGTTCCTAACGGCACGAAGGACAAGCCTGCGATGATGGATACGCTGCGGCCGATCCTGCAATGGAAGCAAACCGATCCGGATCCGGGCACCGTATTTAAATGGTACCAGCTACAGATTATGGACGAAGCCGGAAAAGTAATTCTGGATACAGGAGAGAAGAGCCAAAATACGTCCAACACATCGGCCTCCTGGAAATTAGACAGAGATTTGCCGCCAAGGCAAAAGCTTCAGGTACGTGTTCGTGTGCATGATGGACATATCTGGTCACCATGGTCTTCTGCGACCTGGATGATGATTAACCGCCCGCCGGTTGCTGATTTCGATTGGTCGCCTAAACCGTTGTGGGAAGGAGACCCGGCAGAAGTTTTTGCCCTCGCAACCGATCCCGATGGAGATACATTAACCTACCTGTGGGAAGTGGAAGGGCCTGACGGCAAGCGTAGCATATTCGATACCCCGCGCTTTAGCCAGCGATGGCTGCAGCCCGGGCGGGTGATTGTGAAGCTGACCGTATCCGACGGTCTGGCCTCCGACTCCATTACCAAGACGATCGTGGTACAAGAGTTAACGATCCGCTCCGAGGTTCATCATACTCCTGAATGGCTGGCCAGACATGAGGAGAAGGAGCATAATACGACGGTTCCGCCTAAAGATTTTTATTCGGGGGAAGTGTTCGTCGTGCAGACGGAAAGCTCGCCGGCTCCGGTTCGTGAAGCGTCCGCTTCCTTGCAGGCCAACGGCAAAGACGGCAGTCCCATCTCTATTACTGCCCGTCTGGAGCCTGATGAAAGCGGCGTTCTCTTCCATGGAGAGCTGTATGATGAGCGGCTCGGCTCGTTGGAGGGAGGACTTCCCAAGGGGCTTCACCGCATCCGGTTCAAGATCATATATGAGAATGGGGTGGTGAAGGAGGAGGAGGTCCCCATCCGAATTATCGGATCGATTTATGACTATATCGGGGTGCACCGGATTCAGTGAGCAGGAAAGATTTACAACAGAGCTTGGGGATAAAGATGTGCAGCCCCCAATGCGGGGGATTGTAATGCATGACGGCGGTCAGTAGATCGCTCGTGCGGCCTTCCGGCCCATAACCAGAGCAGCGCGGGCCGAAAAGGCGCGCGCTGCTCTACTGGAAGGGAGGAGGGCAAGCCTGCAAGTACTTAAGTGACAAAATTGTAAGGTTTACTCATGGGATTGCAAGACTTATCAATAGCTCCCCGTAAAGTCGATGGTATATAATGCAAATGGGGAAAAATCCATACGCTGCCGCCATAGATCATTGACATAGTTTTGCCATATGAACTATCCCGGAATTTTATAGATTTCTATTTTCACAGAATTTATAACTCAGATTTTGCCAGAGCGAAAATCGATTTAAAGAATATTGGTTGGCAAGGAATAGGTTAGGCACAGCGGATGGTTTCGCCCGAACAAGCCAATGACATCAAAAGGGAGAGACAGTACATGGCACGAAAAAGATTACAGCTTGTCGCTAAAACAGTGCTTGGAATAACGATAGCCGCTTCCGGAGTATTGACAGCCGCTCCGAATGTTCTGGCTAATGAGGAGACCCCTGTCGTCGTTCAATCCATTCAATATCGGGAAGGGGATCATGTTCTCCGGTTATGGAAGGACTATTTGGAAGGTGTCGTGCACCCGTTGGAAACGATCCAGCCTGCTTCTGTGAAGGGCGGGGACGTAGGTGAGGGAGACGAGGATAAGTTTAAAGATTTACAGTTTCTGAAGTCTCTTGTGGGGGATTCGAGAATAGTCATGCTTGGGGAGAGTACTCACGGTGCCTCCGAATACAACCTTTCCAAAGTTAGACTTATTCAATTTTTGCACGAGGAAATGGGATTTGACGTAATTGCCTTCGAATCGGGCCTGGATGCAGCATTCTCATCCTATGTTCAATCGGATTCTCTAAGTCCGCTGGAATTGATGAGAAGCTCCGTATACCCGGTTTGGCACACACAGGAGGCGCTGCCTCTGTTCGAATACATAGCCGACCGCCGGAATTCGGAGAATCCGCTAATTCTAACCGGATTCGACAACCAGACCCTGTACTCTTACCGTGACTTCATTCAGAAGTGGATAGGCCCTGTTGATTCGGAAATGGCCGGGAAATGGAATCAACTGGAGGATAAAATCTGGTCGTGGTATGCCGGCGATAACAATGATTTGGAGCAGTTTTATGAGGAAAAGCCCGCGCTCTTGCAAGGGCTGCAAGAAATTTCCGCGTTCTTGCAGGCCAATGGCGAGAAGCTGAAACAAGCCTACCCGGATGATCCCGAGCTGCTGAATGTAACCAAGCGGGTACTGAACAACCGTATTGAGTTAGTGAATACGGTTCTCGAAGCGAGCATTAAGCAGCGAGTGACGGTTGCAAGCGGGGAGATGCCGGAGTTCCGTCTGGAAGAGGATACGATGTATTTGCGGGATAGGGCGATGGCGGATAACTTGGCCTGGCTCGCCGAGGAGGTTTATCCGGATAAGAAAATCATCGTCTGGGGACATAACTTCCATATTCGCAAAAGCAATACGACCGTCGGCAATACCTATAACACGCCTAATATGACCGAGCTGCTTCCGGAAAAGCTGCGCGAGGAAAGCTATGTGATCGGTTTGTATGCACATAGCGGAGTTTCGGGCGACAATATGGGAGAAGATTCTCCCTTCATCCCGGTCCAGCCGGGAAGCGTGGAGTATCTGCTCAATGAAACCGGTCATCCGTATTTGTTCGCAGACCTGAAGAATGAGCAGCGGAGAGTGTGGAACGCATGGATGTTTACTCCCCGGACCGGACTGTATTGGGGCATGTTTGAGGAGCTGTTTATTCCTCGGGAACAGTATGACGGAATCTTGTTCTTCCGGACGGTTCAGACTCCGCAATATATAAAAAAATAAAAAAAGGTTGCGTTTTGGAACAACCGATGTTAGAATCTTACAAAATTGGATGGAAGGATCTCTAGGGAGCCGACGGTTTGCACTCATTACAAACCGGTCGAACCGAGCGAGATCGGCGCATAGGGCAATAGGATGCGCTACACCGTAGGGATAAAAGACCTTCGGCAAGTTCCGCCTTAATCGGCGGCTTGCGGGAGGTCTTTTTCGCTTTATCAGGATAAAATATCCGCCGCCCGTTGGCCGGTAAAGGAGGTAAAAGGATGAAGATTATTCGTGTGGAAGGACTGAGCAAACAATTTATCCGCAAACAGAAGAGGGAGGGGCTCCTGGCCAGCTTTCGCTCGCTTGTAGCGCCGCAGTGGGTAGAGAAGGTGGCGGTGCATCCGATTGATTTTACGGTGGAGGAGGGGGAGATGCTGGCTTTCCTCGGCCCGAACGGCGCCGGTAAATCGACGACGATCAAGATGCTGACCGGAATTCTCCATCCGACCTCCGGGCATGCTGAAGTGATCGGCTACTGTCCGTGGAAAGAGCGGTCGAAGCTGGCGTACCGGATCGGATCGGTCTTCGGGCAGAAATCCCAGCTCTGGTACCACCTTCCTCCGGCGGATTCCTTCGAGTTGATGAGCCGGATTTATGAACTGGGAAGGAACGATTACAAGCAGCGGAGGGACGAACTGATTGAGCGTCTTGGCCTGTCTGCTTATCTTCACGTTCCGGTGCGCAAGCTGTCGCTGGGGGAAAGAATGAGATGCGAGCTGGCGGCCGCCCTGCTGCACCGCCCCAAGCTGGTGTTTCTCGATGAGCCCACCATTGGCCTCGACGTGATTGCCAAGCAGAAAATCCGGGAGGCAATCCGCGAGATGAATCGTCAGGAAGGGACGACGGTATTCATCACCTCTCATGATGCGGGGGACGTGGAGCAGTTGTGCAGCCGGGCCGTAGTCATTAACGACGGGCGGATTATTCTGGACGATCCGGTCTCCGTTATGAAGCGGGAGTATTTGACGATGAAGCGGGTCACTCTCGAGCTGCGAAGTGAGCCCCGGCATTGGGGACCGGAAGGAATGGCCGGAAGCGAGGAGCGGGAGAGGCGGAATGAGGGGCAGGAGCGGCTGGAAAGTAACGGCCGGCGAAGCGGCGATTCCCAGCCCTATAAAACAGGCGGCATCGGGATTCGCGGAGTTGAGCTGATCGAACTGGAAAATAACCGCCTCCGGCTGGATATTCATACGGAAATCATTACGGTGGAGGAAGTGCTCGGCTATATTGTCCGGCACTACGAGCTGGAGGATGTAACGATTGAAGACCCGCCGATGGAAGAAGTCATTACGCATATTTATGAGCGGTCCGGGAAGGAGGCGGGGTGAATGCGACGGAAAGGCTGGACGGTATCTGCCGTACTGTCACCATCCTCACTGGCGCTGAAAGCAGCGAAATATGCGGCGGTCGGAAGCATTACGCTGCGCAATCATTTGGCTTATGTGCTGGATTTTGTGATCCGCTCCTTATTTTTGATAGTCATTCTGTTCATCTTCGTGCAGCTGTGGACGGTAACCTATGCCGGTGTCGGAGAAGAGCAGATTGCCGGCTACCGCTATGGAGAAATTATCTGGTACCTGATCTTTGCCGAGGCGATCATTATGGCCTCCCCGAAGCTGAATGTGACGATCGAGGAAGAGGTCAAAACCGGCACGGTAGCCTATAGATTATCCCGGCCGCTGAGCTATGTGGGCTATCATTATGTCAGTTACATGGGAGAAGCGTTGATTCGCTTGGCCGTGAATCTCGTGGTAGGCGGAATGCTTGGCCTGCTCGTAATTGGGTCGCCGCAGCTCGGATGGGGCTGGGCCGGCTTCGGACTGATCGTTATCGGCTCGTTCACGATTAACTATTTCATTCGCATGTCTTTGTCTCTGTGCGCTTTCTGGCTGGAAGAAACTCAAGGGCTCGCATTCGTGTACGATAAAATGCTGTTTACGATCGGCGGCATGATGCTGCCGCTGGAGCTGTTTCCCGATGTCTTGAGGACGGTCTGCGAATGGCTCCCTTTTCAAACGATTGTCTATTTTGCCGCAAAAACAGCGATCCATTACGACCCGGGAACTCTGTTGGGCATGATGGCCGTACAATGGCTGTGGGCGGCCGCCTTAGGATTGTTAACGATAGCGATTTACCGGAGAGGGGTGAAGAAGCTTCATGTCAACGGCGGGTAAGCTGCTGCGGTTTTGTTTGTTTTGCTGGAAGCTGAATTTGGCGGGGGCGCTGGAGTTCAGGCTCAATTTTCTATTGACGGCGGGAATGATGCTCATCAATAACACAGTGTGGATTTTTTTCTGGGGAGTGTATTTTACAAGCTTTCCGATTGTGAACGGATGGGAGCTAACGGATGTCATGATGATGTGGGCGATCGGAACGATAGGCTTCGGGCTGTCGGCCACGTTGTTCGGCAACTCGCTGCAAATCGCCAACATAGTGGCTAACGGCCGGCTGGACGTATACCTGGCCCAGCCCAAGCCCGTCCTGCTTCATGTGCTGGTGAGCCGAATGTCGTTATCGGCTATCGGGGACGTGCTGTTTGGAGTGATTTTATACGGAATATTCGGGGATCATTCCTTGATTGGAGTGCTTCGCTTCGTTCTGGCTTCAGTGCTGGCTACGGTGTTCTTCGTTTTCTTTCACGTGCTTAGCCAGTCACTCGCCTTTTATATCGGCAATGCGGAAGGGATCGGCTATCAGTTGTTTAATATTTTTATCACTTTCAGCACGTATCCTACAGATATTTTTAAAGGCTGGGTCCGCCTCCTCCTGTTCTCGGTGATCCCTGCCGGCTTCATCAGTTATATGCCGATAGGACTGCTGCGGAACGCAGACTTCAGCTTCCTATTGTGGGCAGGGGCGGCCGCCCTTGTCCTGACTGCCGCCGCTCTGTTTGTTTTCTACCGGGGGCTGGCAAGGTACAGCTCCGGCAACCAAATCGGCTTGCGGATGTAATGCCGGCAGCGGGCTATCTACCGCCGCCTACCTGCCGGGAATTGGCGGCCGGCTTGCTTCCTCATAATGCTGGATAGGGGCCTGGAACAGAGTAGCATTGGTACTGCCCCCCGATAAGATGGGCTCCGTCCGGGGGGCAAATACCCGGCGGGCATCCGCAAAAAATTAGCTTTAATTTTCATGCGGATTTAGATAAGGTAGAATATAAGGAAATGATTACCACAACTAACATGGAAATGGAGTGGAACGGATGCCGTCTCAAATGGTTCATTTGGCTGTGGCCGTTAAGCTGTACGAGTATGATAAGGAGGAGCCGGGCCCGTCTTTTTTGCTTGGCAGTGTAGCTCCGGATGCGATCCACATGCGCCCCGGAAGCAACCGGGAGGATAAGAAAAGAACTCATTTGGGCATTACCCAATCCGGAGTGGATGCCGACGGAATTATCCCGGGCTTTGTCCGGCCTTACTTCGAGGCGGAAAGTACGGAGGACGTCCGGCAAACGATCTTGGGCTACGCGGCCCATCTGTTAACCGACTATTATTGGCTCCAGACACTGAATCGCGAGTATGTTGACGCGGTAGCTCCGCGCTTGTCCAAAGAGGAGATCCGCACTTTATATTACCGGGAAACGGATAAGAATGAGTTCCGCCTGTATCGGGAGGCTCCTTGGCGGCCGAGGATATGGGACTCGCTTCGCGCAGCAAGGGCTCTGGATGTCGCCCCGTATTTAACGGCTGAAGAAATAAGCCTATGGCGGGAACGGGTGCTCACCTGGCCGGAGGTCAATCAGGAGCAGGATGTCGTTCCTGAATATTTTACTCCTGTTAAAATTGAACGGTTTATTAATGAGGCGGCTGCTTATGTTAAGCATCAATTGGCTGAGTACCGGGAGGCGCTGAGAAAATGAGGGCGGTGCTGTTCGATTTAGACGGGACACTGCTGAACCGGGATGCTTCCTTGATCAAATTTGTAAACGACCAGTACGAACGGTACCGGCATAAGCTGAATCCGGTCTCTAAGGAAAGGTATTTGTCCCGGTTTATTGAATTGGACCAACGGTAGCTAGCACAATCATCCTCCGGATCGCCTTGTCCACATATGTCGACAGCCAAGCAGGCAATGCTGCTGTGCTATCTGCTTGGCGATAATAACGGTCGCTCACCCAGGAATTACTCCGATAGGAGTTTTTCCTAGGTTTCCTACTGTCAATTATTAATAAATATACATAATATCATATAAAATACAGAAAGGTGATTCTATGTCATTTCGTTATATTACTCCGGAACACGTACGTAGATTGGCATGTGGATTTGACCGGCATGGCGGAAACTACGGCACGAGTGATTCTGGAGCTGATCAAGCGGCTGCCCGGAATCGAAGACCGGGAAGGATAAAGGGCAATTTATAATTTACTCCGTATCCTTTACAATAGAGGTAATGTGCTTTTGGAGGCAGGATAGTAGTTGCATACAAGCGAAAGCGGGAGGATGGGGAATGGGGATCGATTGGTTTAATGGAGTTAACGAAACCTGGGGATACGTACTGGTCTTCCTGTTGGCCGCGGCTCCATGGCTGGAGGTGTTTCTAGTGGTCCCGCTTGGAATTCTGGCCGGCTTGTCGCCCGTACCGGTGGCTCTGCTCGGATTCGCAGGCAATTTTATTCCAATAGCTCTCATTGCGATTTGGTTTAAAAAATGGACGGAATGGAGAGCCAAGCGCAAGGGGATGACGGAGGAGGAGCAGATGAATTCGCGCAAGCGGTCGCGGGCCAAGAAGGTCTGGGATCGCTACGGCATGCCCGGACTTGCACTGCTCGCCCCTGCGATAGTAGGAACGGACATTGCGGCCATTCTCGCGCTGTCGTTCGGTTCCCCTCGAAAATCGGTGCTTATATGGATGACGGCCAGCCTGGCGATATGGACAATACTGTTGGCCTATGGTACGGTCTATGGGCTGTCCTTTGTCGAGTATTTCCGCCGCTGATTTCGAAAGGCTTAATCTGCCGGCCGCAGGGGGCGGAAACAGTGCGATATGCGCGAAGAGTTGTGAGGCCATTTACACCAATAGAGCTTGCGAGGCATCTTCGAGTAACTGATCGTTACGCCCGTAAGGTGCTGCATGACTTGGTGGAGAAACAACAATTTGATAGTGGTTAGAGGAAAATTGAGATTTCGGACGTATCAGTTGAATATTGTCAGTAACTTAAGGACTTTGGGGGGGAAGGAAGGGAGGAGGAGAGGAGAGAGAAAGCCTACGGAACTGAGAGGCGTTATTCAAAGAAATATCGCCATTCTTTAAAGTTAACGGAACTGTACGCCGTTATTGGCTGCAATTCGCGAAGTATTGCCATCGAAATAAGCAAATAACTGTACTGAGTTCCGTTAGGATTACAATACTGCCAAAATCAATGAAATAAGGTCGCTGACTTCCGCTAATGTCACCGGAGCCTAGGGCAATCCGAATCTTGATCGAATGGCTGACGAAGACTGTATTTTGATGATGGCGGTTACGTATTCCTTTACTAGATAGGCATAATTCTCTTCTCCGCCATATCCGGCATCGGCAATGATAGTTCCTGGTATTATGGAGCGCTGCCTTAACCTTCTCTAGATGGGGCTTTAAGCGCGAATATCCGTTGGACGCTGCTGAAGGCTATATCCATGTTATATTCAATGTACAAAGAAACCGTCTCCTTTCAAATGGTGGGTCGCACTTCCATTTTACTAAGAAACGGTTTCTTTTTTAGTTTAACAATTTTCAAAACGGGGCTGCCCAGTGGCCATCTTCGATGACTTTTGGGACAGTCCCTTATTTAAATATAAAGTATATGTTTCACCTTATACCTGTTCTTATATTTCATCGGTAAACGCGCCTGTCCAAAGGACGGCTTTAGCCGTTTATCCTTTCCTTGTTTCAACAAATTCCAGACGGTTGCCGAAAGGATCGTTAACATGCACCCGCAAGATTCCTGGCAGAGGGACATCCTCCTTCATTGTTACCCCATGGCGGGATAGCTGTTCCCGAAGACGGTTAAGGTCTGACACCTCGAAGGCGGGATGAGCCTTCGTTGCCGGATGAAAATCTTCCTGAACGCCAATATGCAGCTGACGATGGCCACATTGAAACCACACCCCGCCTCTATGGCTCAAGACGGCAGGCTTCGGCAGTTCGCTCATTCTCAGAATCTCGCCGTAGAACCGACGGGCTTCTTCCTCGCATCCAGCAGGAACTGCAATCTGCACATGATCGATTCCTATCCATTGAAACATGAGATCCCTCTTTTCGTTTCATATAGTGAAACTAAATTTTATCAAGTGGTATAATCACACTATAGATCACGTTCCATAAACTGTCAATGGGTGCGGCAGACTTGGATTTTTGTTTGTGCTTCTAAAAATAATAGAGTGTGTCGGCGCATAGTTTCCCATATGGAAGCGACGCGTTTTTTTGTTTTGCATTAGGCATCCTTCTAAGCAGCATTTGAGAAAATAGTAGTCTCTAACTATCTCATCCCGCAGCAAATATAAGGTTAAGAATTTAGTCCTAGTCTTAAAGTTTTAAAATATAGGTTACCAATTCTACAATTTTGATTTATAATACTCTTGACTGGAAAAACCGTACATATTTATGATTCTTTAGTATTAGAGTGGAGGGGGAATTTAGGCATGAAAGCCGAATATATAAATTCGTTCTTGGAATCTGCCACGTCGGTCATCGAGCAGTTGACCCAGGTTCGTCCGACGAGAGGACAGCACGGGCTTAAAGAAATCGAGATGCTGGACAACTACGTTTGGATTCAGATCGGCTTAACGGGACAGATGGACGGGAATGTTATGTTTGGCCTCCATGAAGGCGTCGCTCTCAAGCTCGTATCGGCGATGATGGGCGGCTTTTCGATGACGGAGCTGGACGACATAGGCCGGAGCGCCATTTCGGAGCTGGGCAACATGATCAGCGGGAATGCCAGCACCATTCTTTACAATCAGGGACTTAACGTGGATATTACTCCTCCCCGGATCATTCTCCCCGCCAGCGCCAAAATCTGGACCCCCCGCCAAGTGATCTCGGTTCCATTAATGATGGACGGAATCGGCGAATTGGATATCCAAATGGTCGTTGCATAGTTTCTTGCCCCCATATTAAAATAAGTAGAATGGAAGGCTTTCGCGCCTTCTGTTTTGCTTTGTATTCCCGTATGTGCTTTGTTAGAATATGGTAAGAACGTCTGGTGACGTTCACTTGTTTTATTAGATCAATACGGGGGATGGATATGCCGAAGTCTATAGCCGGTCAAATTATAGTAGTGACGGGAGCTTCCAGCGGGATCGGTGAATTACTGTCCCGAAAAATAGCCGCGGAAGGAGCTTTCCCGGTTATGATGGCGCGCTCGGAAGACAAGCTCCGGCAGATTTCCGAAGAGATCCAGGAGGAGCATGAATGGATGCCGGTGGATGTCCGGGATGAGGATCAGGTTAACCGTGCGATGGCACAGGTATTGAGCAAGCATGGAAGAATCGATGTGCTTGTGAATAATGCCGGGTATGGAATTTTCGAGCGTTTGGAGGATGCATCCATGTCCTCGATCGAAGATATGATGGACGTTAATTATTTCGGAACGGTCAGATGCATTAAAGCGGTGCTTCCCCATATGATGAAGGCCGGAAGCGGACAAATTGTCAACATAGCATCCATGGCGGGGAAGGTAGGGTCGGCGAAATCAACCGGCTATTCGGCAACCAAGCATGCGGTGCTCGGTTTTACCAATTGTTTAAGGCAAGAGCTGGCAGGAACGGGAATTACAGTATCCTCCGTAAATCCGGGACCGATCGATACCCCTTTCTTCGACCGTGCGGATCCGAGCGGACAGTATGTTAAAAATATATCCTGGTTCATGCTTAAGCCCGAACAGGTGGTTCAGGCCATTATTCAAGTCATCCACCGCAAGAAGGCGGAAGTGGACCTGCCCTTCGTTGCCGGTCTCGGCAGTAAAATGTATCAATTGTTTCCCCGGTGGGCGGATCGCTTGTTTGCCTCCGTACTGAACCGGAAATAGATAAGACCTTAAAACGGCGGGCGTAGTAATCACCCGATTAAACTATAATATGAAAGACTGGGGGAAAATAAAGTCGAAGAAACGATGGAGCGAAAAACGGACATGACAACGGATCGGAACGGGGAAAACAAGACCTGCCCTTACCCGGACGGCCATATTGTACATAAGGAACGTCTGGACAGGCCGGCAACGGATGTCACTGCCTATAAGGTTACTTATGCCAGCAAAGGGCTGTTGGTCAAAGGCTACCTGCTTCTTCCTAAGCGGCCGTATCCTCTTCCGGGGCTTCTATATTGCCGTGGAGGAATAGGGCGTGTCGGGATGGTGCAGCTTCCGCGCATGACCGCTCTGGCCAAGCTGGGCTACATTGTGTTCGCTCCTTTCTATCGGGGGAATGACGGAGGCTGGGGAAAGGATGAATTTGGCGGGGAAGACCGCCACGATGTCTTTAGCGCAGTTGCTTTGCTTCATTCGCTTGACGAAACGACGGGCGATCCGGTATCGCTTATCGGTTTTTCGCGCGGTGCGATCATGGCGCTTCTGGCCGCGAGGGAATGCAGTGGGATAGGGCCCATTGTCGTATGGAGCGGGGTAAGCGATTTGAGGCTTACCTATGAAGAAAGAGTGGACCTGAGGAGGATGCTCAAGAGGGTTGTAGGTCACCCGCGTAAGGATGCGGAGAAATATAAGGAGAGATCGCCCGTAGAGTGGGCCACCCATATTTCCCATCCGATTCTGATCATTCATGGAACGGAGGACGATCATGTCAGCCCTGAGCACGCGCGCCGGTTAGCCCGGGCTTTGGAAGCGGCGGGCAAGAAATATACGCTTATGCTGATGCAGGGATTGCAGCATCGGTTTTCACAAGCAGAGGAGCAACGGACCTTAAGAGAGATCCATGACTGGATCCAGACCCACTTGAAGAATGGAAGTCAACAATAGATAGTGATAGTAAACATTAGCAAACTATGGTTACCCTTTTGTACATCCTCTTGTAGTAAAATAGAAGACGATCTGAACGGATGCAGTCATGCAAGTGGGGGAACGCTATGCCAAGTCACTTAATTCTTTTATACGATGCGGATTTTTATTCACTGTCTGAATCTCTACAGCGGGAAGTCTACCGGGAGTTTTATACTTTGGTCTACCCGCTTGTATTCGCCATGGTCCGGGATCATGGGGCCGCTGAGGATATTATTCAGGATGCTTTTCTGAGAGCCATCGACAAAGCGGCGCAGGTGGAGGAACCGGAAAAATTCGAGAGCTGGTTGAAAACGCTAACAAAAAATTATACGTTAAGTTTTTTAAGAAAATGGAGTCGACAGCGTGATGAATTGCTTTCTGATGATGTCTTTCTATACAAAGAGTTCTTCATGAGCGGGGAGGCCCTGCCTGTAGACAAGGAAGTGGAGCTGACGATGATGAAGGAGGCAATCGCCCGTTACTTGGATAGATTGAAGCCGGAGTATCGGCAAATCGTGGAAATGAGGTGGATTCATAATCTTTCTTATAAGGAGATGGCCGATGCGCTTCAGGTGACGGAAGGCAGCATTCGGCAGAAGCTGTTTCGCGCACGGGAGGCTATTAAGAATAAATTAAAGGAGGAGTGGGGAAACCGATGAGGAAAGAGGAAGAATGGGATCGGCTGTTGGATTCGGTCTTCGAAGATGCCGTTCGTGAGAACTATCGCTGCGAAGTCCCGGATCCTACCCCCTCTTGGGAGAAAGTAAGAGAGAAGCTGAAGGCCGAGAAGAGGAGGAGGGCGAGAAGAAGATGGCGAAGCAGGATAGCGACCATTGCGGCTTCACTTCTAATTGGGGCCTTCATATTCAGCACCCCTCAGATCACGAACGCTTTCGCTCCATTGACTGCAATATTTAAGCAATTGACCGGTAATATGCTTAGCTTTTTCTACGGGGAGTCCGGGTTGGAGGAACGGACAGGGGCGAAGACGTCGCCGCCTCCACCGACGGAGGAGCCGCCTCAAAACATTCCCGAGGATCATTCGGACGGTTCCCGGGCTTCAACGACGCTGAAGATATCGATGGAGGAAGCGAAGCAGAAGTCGTCCATCCCCTTGCTGGAACCGCAATATGTCCTGGACGGATATAAGCTCGATTCGGTGAAGCTTTCCTTGGACCAGCACGGGCAAACCTTGAACGCGGTTATCTACTATGAAAATGAGGAAGGCGGAATTTATCTGGTCACGCAGAGTGTGCTGGAATTAAATACGGTCTATACCACCTTGTCGGACGAGAACGACACGGTCAAGGATGTAGAAATTAAAGGTCGCAAGGGGAAGCTGATCCAGGGAAGCGACAAGAATGATATGATTCTGACCGATGAGGGCCGCTTGATCAGAATTACCGGTCAAATCTCTGTAGAAGAGCTGTACAGCATTGCCGAAAGTCTTCAGTGAGAGAATGTTCCGGCAGGAGGACTTGAAGGAGAGGTTTCGGGAAGCGGAAGCTGATTTAATCTATTGTATAGACATACGGAAGGGGCGGAAATGGTCCGCCCCTTCTTAAATTCATCCACCGATCCTTAAGCTCCCTTAGAGAACTAGAATCGAGTTTCCTGTAGTATATCCTCTTTCAAAATCTGTCCCCTGAATGACCCAGTGATAGCCAAGCACCCTGTAATAATAGCCTGTCAGACAATCCCGGGTGTCGGAACCATAGACGGTGATGTCATTACTGTCCTTGAATTCGATTTCCTTCAAATCAATCCACTCTTTGCCTGTCCACATTTGCAGTGTCAGCTTGAGTGCAACGGTGCTAACCTTCTGGGTGGCGAAAGTAGTTCCCGAGAAGCCAACCTTCCCATTGCCTCTGTCGGTAATCGACACGTTTCCGGAATCGAGGTATTTATGCCAGGGTTCGAATTTGTACGTTCCGAAATCTCCCGGAGCAGGGGTAAAGTCGTGGACGAAGATCGGTTCCGGATGCATGTCGGATTCCGGAGGCGGAGCTGTTTTTGCCCCGTTAGGGTACGGAGATGCCGGTTCTGCAGCGGCTGTGCCGGCCATGGCAAAGCAGAGGACAAGGGTAAGAACGAGCAGCAAGGATGGCTTGAACATACGATTTAGGGTCATTTTAAATACCTCCCATTTTTATATTTTTCTTACATATATTGGACGATTCAACTCTATGGAAAGTTTGTCCAAAATTGTGAACATTTTGTGAACATTGTACAAATGAGCCGATGGTTGTGGCCCGGCTCATTTTCTTAGGCTTGCACCAATTATGAAAAAAATAAGTCCCCGGCATCTGCCAGGGGCTTATTATCAGATCCGATTCATCCTGCGAAATTCAGAGGGCGTTATATTAAGCCTTTGTGTAAACAGGCGGCTAATGTAGTACCCGTTCTGATAGCCGCATCGTTCCGCAATCTCGTCGAGCGTCAGGTCTGTCTCCCGCAGCAAGGTGCAAGCTTGATTCAAGCGGATCGTAATCAGGTAGTCCATGGGGGTCATTTGGTAGGCCGCATGAAATTTCCGGGTAAATTGTACCGGAGTCAATCCCAGCGCAGCGGATACTGCCCCGAGATTCAAAGGCTCGTGCGCCTTCTGCCGAATGATCAGCGCTGCTTGGTCCATAAGCGGGTGTTCCGTCGCCTTGCCGGTAGGGAGCGGCGCGGGATGTTGCTCGGCACAGTACATCAGCCAGCAGTCCCTCAGCAGGTGGTTTTTCCAAAAGTGGACAGACGGCTCGCTAGTTATCGGCAGCGAACGCAGATAAGCGCAGACGGATCTTAAGCGGTTCCTGTCCCGAATCTCCACTCGGCCTGCAGGAAGAAGGTCGGAATCCATCCCGGCCTGCAGTTCCGCGCAGACAGGGGCGTCCCAGGTCCAATCGAACAGAAACATGTGAAACGATAGCGGCAGGATGGTCCTGCGGCGAAAAGGCACGTTCGGGGGGCAGAACACGAGACTGCCGGACGCCGCCTCTCCTTCATGTTCTCCAATGCCGTAGGCAAAGGAGCCGTCCTCGATCACGAACAAGCACCATTTGTCGTACGTATCCGTTTCATATAAAAATCGTGCTTTTCTATTCCAATATACATGGGAGTGAAGGGCGGGAATGATTTGCCACATTTGATGCATCGGATCGCTCCCTTTTTTTTCCGAGGAAAGCTGCGTGGCTCTCCGTCTGCTGAAATATTGTATAACATGTAGTATAAAATAGTGCATTAAAAATGAACAGCGATCTCTTTATGATTGAAAATAAAGATAAACTCTTATCGATATAAGAAAGAAGGGATCGTCATGTCGACATCGAAGCTGCGCAGCAGCAAATCCTTGACCGCCGACATCGTAGTGGCGGGTGGAGGGATGGCGGGTGTTCTCGCTGCCGTCTCGGCAGCAAGGAACGGGGCGAAGGTCATCTTGGTTCAGGACCGTCCGGTGCTCGGAGGGAATGCCTCCTCTGAAATTCGTATGCATATTGTAGGAGCTTGTCCGCGAGGCAAAGAAATGGAGACGGAAGCGAGGGAAACCGGCATTTTGGAAGAAATCCGCCTGGAATGTGCGGTCCGGAATCCTCAGAGCAGCGCCAGCATGCTGGATTTGATTTTATACGAAAAGTGCCGGGCGGAGCCTAATCTGCAATTGCTGCTGAACACTTCTTTGGTAGGAGTAGCGATGGAGGGCGAGCGGATAGTGTCCGCTCAGGCCAACCGCGAAAGCACGGAAGAACAGTTCGACCTGAATGCCGAAATATTTATCGATTGCACAGGAGATGGACGGCTTGGCGCAGAATCCGGGGCTCTGTTCACTACGGGCAGGGAAGCTGCCGATGAGTACGGCGAGTCCGGAGCCGCCGCGAACCGCGACAGCTACAGGCTGGGCTCTTCCTTGTTGTTCACAACGCGCGACATGGGTAAACCTATGCCGTTCACTCCGCCGCCCTGGGCGCGCCAATTTACCGAGGAGGACTTGAAATTCCGCAGCCATAGCTCGTGGGAATACGGGTACTGGTGGGTGGAATATGGGGGGACTCGGGATACAATCAAGGATAATGAGGACATCCGCGACGAGCTTCTGGCTATTATGCTGGGAGTCTGGGACCATATTAAAAACAGCGGCCATCATCCGGAGTCGGAGACATGGGCGCTCGATTGGTTCGGCTTTCTGCCCGGCAAGCGGGAATCGCGCCGTTTTATCGGCCGGCATGTCCTGACCCAGAACGATTTGGAGCAGGCGGTCGATTTTGAAGATGTCATCGCGTACGGAGGCTGGTCGATGGACACGCATCCTCCCCAGGGAATTGACGCGAAGGAGGAGAACCCGTGTAATCAGCCGATGACGCCATACATGTACGGTATCCCCGTGCGTTCGCTGATCAGCCGGAACGTAAGCAATCTGATGTTTGCCGGACGGAATATTTCGGCGACGCACATTGCCTTCTCCAGCACGCGGGTTATGGCGACCTGCGCCGTCATGGGGGAGGGCGCGGGGACGTTCGCCGCCAGCGCAATACGACGGGGCCTCCCGCTGCAGGAGGCCTGGCAGAATAAATCCGTTATATACGAGGCACAGCAGCAGCTTCTGCGTCAGGGCGCCTTTCTTCCCGGCTGGAGACTCGAAGACCGAAACCTGGCGGCACAGGCCGAGATTACCGCTTCCTCCGAACAGCCCGGCGGGGAAGCGTTCAACGTGGTGGACGGTTATACAAGAACAGTGCATGGTGCCGGAGGGGTCAGGCCGGAGCTGACGATGCCCGGCACGCATCGCTGGATGGCGGAACCGTCCGACCGTGAGCCGTGGCTGAGTCTAAGCTGGCGGCAGCCTGTCGATCTCTCGCAGATCACCCTCGTTCTCGATACCGGCCTGCATCGTCAGCTTACGCTGACACACGAGAAAGGCTTTCGCCGCAGAATGAAGTGGGGCGCCCAACCGGAAACGCTCAAATCGTTTACGATTGAAGCGGAGCAGGACGGAAGCAGGACAGAAGTTATACATGTCGACAATAATTACCAGCGTCAATTGGATTTCCCTGTCCAGTTGCGGAAAGTAAGCCGTTTAACCATCCGGGTTCATTCGACGAACGGGCTGGACCATGCCAGAATAGTGGAATTGCGATGCCAATAGCGAATACGATAAGATAGAATCCCCCGGGACAGCTCGATGCTGTCCCGGCGGAGAATGACAAAGTGGGACCGTTGCCTTGCGGGTGGCGGTCCTTTTCCTTCATTTCTTCTCTAGATTGGAATAGTCGCCCGCAATCTTCTATAATAATTAACAAATGATTAAAAAAAGCCCGAGAATACTTGGAAGAGAATAAAATTAGAAAAGAGGAATGGCATGCAAGCAAGTTTCGAAACGTTATCGCTGGACAATGATTGGATCAAGAAGCTTAATGCGATGAAGATCGTGACCCCTACCCCGATCCAGGCCGAAGCGATTCCGGCCATACTCGAAGGACATGATCTCATTGCCCGTTCCCAGACCGGGACCGGGAAGACCTTGGCTTATGTTCTTCCGGTGCTGGAGACCATCGACCGTTCATCCAAGCGGCTTCAGGCTGTCATTCTGACGCCTACCCGGGAGTTAGGCATGCAGGTTCTTGAGGTGATAGAGTCGTTGGTTCCGGATACCGGGATTATAGCCCAGCCGTTGATCGGAGGAGCCTCCATTCAACGGCAAGTCGACAAGCTTAAGCTGCATCCCCAGATTGTGGTGGGAACGCCGGGGAGGGTGCTGGAGCTGATCAAGCTGAAGAAGCTGTCCATGCATTATGTGCGTACGATCGTGGTCGATGAAGCGGATGAGGTGTTCCGTCTTGGCGAGAGGAATGAAGCAGAGGCGATTATTAAAAGCGCCTTGCGCGAACGACAGCTTGTTTTCTTTACAGCTACGGTTTCCAACGAATTGCGTGATTGGGCTGAACGGTTAATGAAAGCCCCGATTACCCGTCTTAGCGTAGACCCCGATCAAATGGCACCCTCTTCCATTGAGCATATCTACTTTATAAGCGAGGAGCGGGACAAGATCGACACCTTGCGCCGCCTGGTCCGGCTGTATCATCCGAAATCGGCGATCGTATTTATTAACGATACCGACAAGGTGGGAGAAGTGGCTGCCAAGCTGCAATACGTCGGTTTGTCGGTGGAAGCCTTATACGGGGATTCCGGGAAACAAGAAAGAGCCCGAACGATCAAGCGTTTCCGCGAGGGCAAATTTCAATTGCTTCTTGCCACCGATGTGGCATCGCGCGGCCTTGACTTTCCGGAGGTGTCGCACGTGTTTAACCTGCAGCTTCCCGTAGACCCGGATCATTATGTGCACAGGGCAGGAAGGACCGGTCGAATGGGACGGAGAGGGACCGTCGTGTCGTTGGCCGAGGTCGGGGAACTGTTCATCATCGAGAAGTTTTCCAAGGCGATCGGAACCCCTATCGTTCACAAAGATATGTATGAGGGAGTTATCATTGATCCCGCTGATAAGCGGGGTCGCCGTGCCGGCCGAATGAAGGAGCAGGCTGTTATTTCCAGTGTTACTCCCCAAGCAGACAAAGAGCAGTTCAAGAAGCGGACCGGAACGCTAAAAAGAATCCAGGACTCTTCAACGAATTCACCTGCACCAGGATCTTCCGCCAAGAAGGCCAAGACGAGTCGGCTGCGCGACCGCAAGAACAAAGGCGCTCCCAAATGGCTGAAGAATAAAAAGCAGTAGAGGATGACCTTTGTGAAAATAGCAAAAAGGCTGTTCACCCTAGTAGTGCTGCTCCTGGTACTAGCTGTGCTCTTGACTGCGGCCTTATTGTTTTATGTAAAGCCGGATAAGACTCTGGATCTGAGCTACCGCCCGATAGATATCAGAGATAAAATAGAACAGATGATCCGTAACCGGCAGCTTTCTTTTACCCTAAGCGAAGAGGAAGTCAACAGTTTGTTCAAACGAGCGATCAGCGAGCATCCGCTGCCTCTCCCTCCGGATATCCGAATAGAAGGGGCGGATGTTCGTCTGGCTGAAGGCGGGCTTGTAGCAGACTTCAACCTTCGGTACAAGGAGAGAATTCCAATCGCGGCTACCGTATACCTGCGCGCGGAATGGCGCTCTCCGGAATTAGTTGTTGAACTGGAACGGATCAAGGCGAAGCAGCTTACTCTGCCGCAAGCTGTGGTGGAGGGGCGCCAATATCGCTTCCGGCTGGACGAGCATCTTCCTTCCTTTATCCGAATAACGGATATCGGGATTCAGCCCGGGGGAGTTCGTATCGATTGGGAGGTCGATCAAGACCGGGTGGAGGAACTGCTGGAGGACTTTTTGCGCCATCGGGGGTATTAGGTAAACCGTCCAGCTTGTTTCCAGCGAACCATTTTCAGATCAACAAGAAGAACCTCGGATCCCGCATTGGGGTTACCGAGGTTCTTTGTCTTGTCGGAGATAATATGATCGTAATCCTTACGGGAACGAACACGATCTCCTGCCATTAATTATCGTATTAGAGTGACATTACTTGGATCTGGAGTACTGCGGAAATATAATTTCGCCGACATTCAGCTTGCGGATCTCTTCTTCGGTCCATCCTGCCAGCTTGTTGGTCGCCTGAATATTAGTCAGTTTGATCTGATACTTCTCCTGCAGATAAGCATGCAGTTGCGGCCAATCGCTTTCCGTCAGCTCCTTAAGCTTCTTCTTGCCATCGATTTGACCGAGAATCACTCCGATCGATTCCGCAGCCAGAGCCGTATTCGGCTGGATTCTGGCGCTGCCGTAAGCGATGGCGGAGGAGCCGACGTTTTTACCGGCCATAATGACATTGTCGTAATTTTTCAGCAGGAAGCTGCGCAGCGGCATCCCGTATTTGTCCGGTCTGCCCATCTCGATGCCCCACTTCTGTACGCTGATACCCTGCAGATCGAGCGGATATCCTCCAATACTGATATTATCATAGAACATGCGGCCGCCCAGCATGTCCGAAACCTGCATGACATAATCGGTCTCGTAATGATCGTACTCGCGGATGTACAGGTAATCCGGGAATCCATTCAGCTCCGCATTTTCCCAGCCGACGATGTTCTTGCGGAAGTGCTCCAGGATCAACGGGATTTCCGCCTTCCCAAGCTCTATGGCTTCCTTCACGGACTGCTCGTCCGCCGGATTGACATCATAGATCAAAAAGGCATTGATAATCACTTCCCCGTCCCGCTGGTTAACGGCGTTCAAGCCCCGGAGGAAAACCCGGTCATTGCTGGGCTGATAGGCGGACGTCATTCCGCTCAAGCCAATGGCATAGCTTTCGTTAACATTCCCGTAGCCGTACTTTTTGTTCCGCTCGGCGGCAGTCAAACCGTTGAAATGAGTTTTGAATTTTTGCCAATCGACATTTTTGAATTTCATCATCATGCCTGCGCTCATATACTCGATTTCGTTCTTTCCGTAGAAAGCCTCGAGTCCCGGTAACCGGTTTACTTTCAGCTGACCGGCCATCGCTGCATAATCGGTATTTTCCACAAAATAGGAGGCGGTTATCCGGTGGTGGGAGCCATCGGCCTTCACGTAAAGGATAGAAGTTACCGTTTCCTCGCCGTTAGCCCCCGGCTTTGTTTCGATCTTCTTCAGTTGTATCCCCGATTCGATCGGTATGCCTTTCGCCAGCTTGTTGTTGTAATAGTCAGTGAACTCCGAAAGCTTGCGAATTTGACCGGCGCGGAAGCCGTCGAACAGCTCCTTGGCTCTTCCTTGGACCAGCAGCTTGCCGCTGCCGTCTCTCGTTTCATCCAGGAACAGCATCTCGCCCTGCAGCAGCTGCCCTCCGATCTTCTCGCGGGGGTCAAGCACTACGACATCCAAGCCTTCATCCTTGGCTGCCCTTGCCAAATACATTCCTTCCATTTCGCTGCCGATCACGACGATATCCGTAGAGGCCTCCTCAACGTCCGGCTCGGGTTCCGGTGTCGGTTCCTCCTTAACGGCCGCTGAATCAGGATCACTACCCGATAAATCGGTTAGCGCTTTCGGTGCAGGCCCATTCATAACAATGACTGCCAATACGGCTGCCACGAGAAGGACTAGTCCGGCTAAGAGGGTCCATTTCAAACGCATAATCTTCTTATCTCTCCTTCTTCAGGTTGTTTCAAGGGTCGTTGCTTGCAAGAATGCGGGTTTAAGTAGGAATAGCCACTTTGTATAGTCTAACATTTTCCTGTTACCCCCTCAAACGATTTCTATCCGGCGAACCGTGTAGTGTACTAAGGGAACCTTTCGCGAACAGGTCTGATCCCATTTTATTATGTGAAGGAGAGTAGGACATAGATGACAAAAAATACACCATCTTCTATCAAAAAACTGCTGATCGGCGGTTTGACGGCCACCTTCGTACTGGGAGGAGCATCGTCCGCTTTAGCTTCAGACCATCCCGGAAAAGGAAACTGGGAGAACAGCAAGAAAGAGCAGTCGAAATGGGAACAGAAAGCAGAGAAGGAAAGCAAGGGTAAAAAAGATACGAAAAATAAATTCAAAGCGGATTTTAATGATATGGTCGGCGGGGATGTGGAATGGGCCAACCGTCATATTGCGAGTCTTGCAGCTCTGAAGGTATTCGAAGGCTATGAGGATGGAACGTTCCAGCCGCGCAAGCCTGTAACCCGCCTGGAAGCAATCACCGCAGCGGTCCGTTTGTTAGGATTGCGGGATCAAGCGGAGTCGGAAGAGGCGAAGAACTCTCCGTTGAATTTCAAAGATGCCGATAAGCTGACAGAGAAATATCCATGGGCAGTCGGATATGTTTCCGTCGCTCTGAAGAATGATTTGTTCCTGGAAACGGAATCTTCCATTAAACCGGAAGCACCGGCGGATCGTCTCTGGGCAACGATGCTGCTCGTCAAGGCGATGAAGCTTGAGGATGAAGCGAAGGCCAAGATGAATACGAAGCTTGATTTCAAGGACGCCGACCAGATTCCGGCCGGAGCGGTAGGATATGTTGCCGTTGCGCTGGAGAAAGGATTAATCCAAGGCTATGAGAACGGCAAGTTTCTCCCCAACAAACCGGTGACTCGCGCTGAGCTTGCTGCCCTGCTTGATCGTACGGGAGACCAAATTCCGGACGTAGGCCATTCCTTGCGTGCGGGTACGGTAGTTTACGGCGTGAGTAACAACACCCTCACTATCCGTCAAGGCAATGAGAATGTATACTTGAGCTTGGACCCGGATGCCTTTATTTTCAAGAACGGAGTTCGGGTGAAGGCGAGCGATATCCAGCCGGGGGATTTTGTTAAGGTCCGGTTGTATAACAATACTATCGTCTTTGTCGATGTCATCCACAGCGAGTATGGGAATGCCTTGATAGCCAGAGGAGGATTTGAAAAATTCACGGTGGATCAGCAGGGAAAAATCAGCTCGATCACAATCACCGAGAAGGTTAACGGACAGGAGAAGAGCGTAACCTATGCGGTAGAGGGTGACGTTCGCTTAATTGGCGATACCTCCAAGCTGGTTCTGAACCAGCCGAAAACCCAAGTGGAATTGAGCGGCAAAAACAACAAGGTTCAAATCATTCAAGTGATCCAGAATTAATAGCTCAACTTTCGCAGCTTAAATTCGGCAGATAGGCCTTGATGTAGCTGGGTAAACCAGCAAACCATTGTTGGAGTTGC